>JAJFVI010000226.1 GCA_021371895.1 Eubacteriales bacterium
CCGACGACGCGGCGGCGCTGATCAAACAGCTTTTAGACGCCGGTACGATGCTGGAGCTCAAAGCTGCTTTCGAACCCGGCCTGCATACCGCCATGGGCCGTATCGCGGGGCGCTCCGTGGGCGTGGTCGCCACCGAGGCGGGGTATCTGACCGCCGGTGCGCTGCAGAAGGCCGCGCGGTTCGTGCATTTTATGGATTGCTTTAATCTCCCCGTCGTAAGCCTGATTAACACCGACGGCGTGGCGGTGGACAGGTTGGATAACCAGAGCTGGCTGATGAACGCGCAAAGCCAGTTGCTCTACGCCTACGCTACGGCGACCGTTCCCAAGCTGTGCGTCATCACCGGTAAAGCCATCGGGCAGGCCTATGTCGCCATGGGCGGGAAGGCGAACGCGGATGTGACCTATGCCTGGCCGGGCGCTATCATCAGCGCGCTTACGCCCGAGGCTGCCGTGGCTGTTTTGTACGAGGCCGAGGTGAAGGCCGACACGGCTTCTCCCGCCGAAGCGCGCGCGAAGTACGCCGCGGTATATGTGGAAACCGTTGCCGGCGCGCTTAATGCCGCGAAAGCCGGTTTGGTGGACGACGTCATCGATCCCGCGCAGACGAGGAAATTGCTGGTTGCGGCGCTGGAGATGCTGTTCAGCAAACGGGACAGCAACCCCGCGAAAAAACACGGCAACATGCCCCTGTAAGCGCGAAAGGAAGAAAAATCGATGAATGAGTTGTTGTTCGGCCTTTCCGTGATGGCGATCGGCCTGCTGGTCGTATTCGCGGGCCTGGTGCTTTTAATCTATTGCATCAAGCTGATTACATTGTTCTCCAACGGAACCGGGAAGAAGCAGCAAACCGCCGTTCTGGAGTCGAATGTGGTCGAAGTAGAGGAATCCGCTCCCGTGTTGGAGCTTGACCCGGGTGTAACGCCCGAAACAGTTGCCGCCATCACTGCGGCGATTGCCGCGATCTGGCAGGAGGATACCGGTTTTATCGTGCGCCGCGTGCGCCGCGTACGCAACGCCGCCGCATGGAACCTCGCCGGCCGCGAGGAACAGGTGTATAGCCGCCTGTAATGTTTACCGCCCGCTGTGGCAAAGGAACAGTTTGACCCAGAAATCATACGAGGAGGATATTCCCAATGCGTCAGTTCAATATTACCGTCAATGGTATCGGATATCAGGTTTCCGTGGAAGAAGTCGCCGCCGGTTCCGCGGCCTCCGTCGCTCCCGTTGCGCCCGCAGTGCCTGTAACGACCGCCGCGCTGGTTCCCGCTGCTGTTAAGCCCGCTGTCGCCAAGCCTGCCGCCGTGGCTCAAGGTATCAAAATCGCTTCTCCGATGCCCGGCACCATCAATGATGTGAAATGCGCGGTCGGCGACGTCGTGAAGAAGGGCACCGTGCTTCTGATTTTGGAGGCCATGAAGATGGAAAATGAGATCATCGCCCCTGCTGAAGGAACAGTGAAGCAGGTGCTTGTCGCCAAAGGCGCATCCGTGGACAGCGGCGATTTGATGGTCGTCATCGGATGAGTCTGTCGCGCTCTTAAAAATAGAAAGAATAGGAGTTGATGGACGATCATGGAGAGCATCAATATCGGCGAAAGCCTAACCAAGCTGGCGCAAACATCGGGGATCGCAGGGCTGATCAATTCGCCGCTGAATCTTGTGATGATCGCAGTTTCCTGTTTGTTGATTTACCTGGCGATCGTGAAAAAATACGAACCCCTGCTGCTTTTGCCCATCGCCTTCGGCATGTTGCTGGCCAACCTGCCTTTGGCGGGCCTGATGGATGGCCCCACCTACGAGTACTACAACGCATCCGTACACTTGGGCAAGACTGGCATTCCCGTTGTGCTGACGGATGGTTCGACGGTTTACCAGTATATTAAGCAAACCGGCGGCTTATTGTACTACCTTTATCAGGGCGTGAAGCTGGGTATCTATCCCCCGCTGATTTTCCTGGGCGTGGGCGCGATGACCGATTTCGGCCCCCTGATCGCTAACCCGAAAAGTCTGCTGCTGGGCGCGGCCGCGCAGCTGGGCATCTTCATTACCTTTATCGGTGCGCAGATGCTGGGCTTCACACCCGCGGAAAGCAGTTCCATCGGCATCATCGGCGGTGCGGACGGCCCTACCGCCATCTACCTCACCGGGAAGCTCGCGCCACACCTGCTGGGTCCCATTGCCGTGGCCGCTTACAGTTACATGGCGCTCGTTCCGGTGATCCAGCCGCCCATCATGCGCGTGCTGACCACGAAAAAGGAACGCGAGATCGTCATGGAGCAGCTTCGCCCCGTGAGCAAGCGTGAGAAGATTATCTTCCCCATCGCGGTCACGATCATCGTCAGCCTACTGCTGCCCGCGGCCGCACCGCTGATCGGCATGCTGATGTTGGGTAACCTCTTCCGAGAAAGCGGTGTGGTGGATCGCCTCAACAAAACTTCCCAGAACGAGCTCAACAACATCGTTGTAATTTTCCTGGGCGTCACGGTTGGCGCCACGGCGAACGCGCAAACCTTCCTGACCGTGCAGACCATCGAGATTATCGTGCTGGGCGTGATCGCGTTCGGCTTTGGCACCGCGGGTGGTGTGCTGCTGGGCAAACTGATGAACAAACTCAGCAAATCGCCTGTCAACCCGCTCATCGGCTCCGCGGGTGTTTCCGCTGTGCCCATGGCGGCGCGTGTAAGCCAGGTGGAAGGCCAGAAGGCGAATCCGGGCAACTTCCTGCTGATGCACGCGATGGGCCCCAACGTGGCGGGCGTCATCGGTTCCGCCATTGCGGCGGGCATCCTGCTGAGTATGTTCGGCGCTTGAGCCTGACGTTTGAAAGGAGATACTATTATGGCTAAAGTCGGAATTACCGATACGATTTTGCGCGACGCGCACCAGAGCCAGGCCGCGACGCGTATGCGGACTTCGCAAATGGTGCCCGCGCTGGCAAACCTCAATAAAGTCGGCTACTACTCGCTGGAGTGCTGGGGCGGCGCGACGTTCGACACCTGCCTGCGCTTCCTCAATGAAGATCCCTGGGAGCGCCTGCGCACCCTGCGCAAGGGCCTGCCCGACACCAAGCTGCAGATGCTGCTGCGCGGCCAGAACATCCTGGGCTACAAGCACTACGCCGACGACGTGGTGGACGAGTTCGTGCGCCTGTCGATCCAAAACGGCATCAACATCATCCGCATCTTCGACGCGCTCAACGACCCCCGCAACATGGAGACCGCCATGAAGGCCACCCGGAAGCACGGCGGCATCTGCGAGGCGGCCATGAGCTACACCATGAGCCCCGTGCACAACGAGGACTACTTCGTGGAGCTCGCCATCAAGCTCGAGAAGATGGGCGCGGACACCATCGCCGTCAAGGACATGGCCAACCTGCTCCTGCCTTATCAGGCCTACAGCCTGGTCAAGAAGCTCAAGCAGGCGGTCAAGGCC
>JAJFVI010000232.1 GCA_021371895.1 Eubacteriales bacterium
GCCGCAGGTGCAGGGTTCGCCCTCAATATCCATGGGGATATGCCCGATCTCGCTGCCGATGCCGTGGAAGCCGCTCCAAGGCCGTCCGCCGATGACAATGCCGCCGCCTACACCCGTGCCCAGCGTGAGAAAGACGCTGGAATGGCTGCCCACGCTCACCCCGCAGATGCTTTCGGCATAACCGGCGACGGTGGCGTCGTTATCGATGAACACGGGCTTGTCGATATATTTGCGCAGTTCGTCGCGCAGAGGCTCGTTGTGCCAGCCCAGGTTGGTGCAAAAAACCACCACGCCGTCCCTTGCGATGCCCGGCACGCCCACGCCGATGGAGGCCACGTCGTCCTGCGTATAGCCGCCCTGCCTGAGCACGCTCTGCGCGCACAGGGCGACGTCCCGAATGATGTCTACAAAAGGACGGCCGACCAGGGTCGGCGTTTCTCCCTGGAAAAGAATTTTCCCGTTTTCGTCCACGACGCCGACCTTGACGCCCGTACCCCCGACGTCGATTCCCAGATAGACCATAGCGTTTTCCCCCTGTTTGCGTATTCAGGCCCCGGGTCTTGCGCGCCGACCATGATTACAAGCGAAGCCTGGCGCAGCGGCAGCGGCATTCGGGGCATTACTCCCCCGCGTTCCGGTTCTGCGCGATCATATCGTTCAAGCGGCGATCCAACTCGTGCGCGGCGCTATACCCCAAGCGTCTTAAACTCAGGTTGCGGGAAGCGACCTCGATGATGATGGCGAGGTTGCGGCCCGGCCGCACGGGCATGATCTGGTAGGGCACCTTGACGCCCAGGATGGTCACGGTTTCCTCCGCCAGCCCCAGGCGGTCGTACTCCTTGTTCTGATCCCACTTTTCCATGTGAATGACCATATCGATGGTTTTGGAGATAATCACGGAGCCAACCCCGTACATCGCCCGGATGTCGATGATGCCGATGCCGCGAATCTCCATAAAATGGCGCACCATTTCCGGCGCTTCGCCAATCAGGCGATCGTCCGCCACACGGCAGATGTCCACCACGTCGTCGGCCACCAGCTGGTGCCCGCGCTTTACCAGCTCCAGCGCCGCCTCGCTCTTGCCCACGCCGCTTTCGCCCGTCAGCAGCACGCCTACGCCGTAAACGTCCACCAGCACCCCGTGGCGCGTTACGTGCGGCGCGAGGCAGCGGTTTAAGTACAGAATGGCCTGCAGGGAGAACTTGGTGGTCTTGGCGTTGCTCTGGAACACGGGAATATCCTGCTGCTTGGCCAGTTCCAAAAGCTCCTTGGGCGGAATCATGCCCCAGCAGACCACAATGCAGGGAAGTTTGTAATTCATGTAGACTTCCATGATGGCGCGCCGCTTTTCCGGGTCCAGCGATTCCAGATAGGTCATCTCTACCTTGCCTATCACCTGCGGGCGCTCGTAGGCGAAATACTCATAAAAGCCGAAAAACTGCATCCCCGGTCGGTTGAGATCGGTGGAGTTGATGTCCATCTCATCCTTGGTGGAGGCGTTGAGCACTTCGAGGTTCAGCTCTTTAATGAAATCCGCGATTTTAATCAAGCTCGTCACTTCCTTATCAATCAGGGGAAACCCCAGGCAAATGCTGATGTAAAAACCTGTGAGCCGGCGAGAGGTTTTTTCACCGGATTTGTATCGCTTTCATTCGCAGGAACAGCAGCGCTGTTGCAAGCATGATGCGGCGCATAGAGGACGGAAAGGCAACCGCCGGCTTGCGTGGGATTGCCTCAACATTTACCCAGCACGTGCTGTGCAACAAACCGGGCCACGCCGTCCTCGGCGTTGGTGGCGCACACATAACGCGCCGCCCGTTTCACCTCGTCGCGGGCGTTGCCCATGGCGACGCTATGTTCCGCGTACGCAAGCATGCTCAAGTCGTTCAGGCTGTCGCCGAAGGCCAGCGTACTTGCGGGTGCCAGATGAAGCGTCTCCGCCAGACGTTGGAGCGCGGCGCCCTTGCTGACATCGTGGGGTTCCGCCTCCAGAAAATACGGCTTGCTGACGGAAAAGGATACATCAGGGAAAGCCTTGCGAATCTCCGGCAGCCACCGCGCGACCTCTTCCGGCTCATGGACGCTCAGCACCTTGGGCGTGGGGAAGGTGACGAACATTTCCAAATCGTCCACGGCATGACCGTTCATGCCGGAGGAACGCTGATAACTCAGGCTGTTTTCGCATTCCCGTGCGTAATAAAAATCATCGTCCCGGTAGCACTGCACGTAAAAACCGTGATCCTGCAGGTAGCGGATCACAGCGCGTGCCTCCTGAGGCGTAAAAGCGATGGTCTCCCCAACCGTATGATCGGCGTTCACCAGCTGTGCGCCGTTGCAGGCAATATAGGGCATGCCGGTATCCAACTGCTTTACGAAGCGCCGCATACTGTAGGCGGCGCGCCCGCTGGCGGGAATAATGCGCACGCCCCTGTCCCTTGCGCGGGCGAATACCTCAAGCGTGTAGGGGGATAGAATGGCGTCGGGGTTTAGCAGCGTATCGTCCAGATCGGTCACGATTGTCTCGATCAGCAATGAGAAAACTCCTTATTCGTCGGTTGGCGCGTCCGCGGGGTGTTCCCTGCGCGCCTGAAAAAAGGCGGTCAGCAGCGCTTGGGATTCCTCCTGCAGCACGCCGCCCACGCAACGCAGCCGCCAGAAGAAAGCGGGATCCGAGGGGAGTGCGTAGACGCTTTCGCAGCAGCCCTGTCTTTCATCGTACGCGCCGAAGTAGCACGCGCCCAGCCTGGCCATCACCATCGCGCCCGCGCACATGGGGCAGGGTTCCAGCGTGGTATACAGCGTACAGTCGTGCAGCCGTCGCGTGCCCAGCTTTTGCGACGCTTCCCGGATTGCGAGCATCTCTGCGTGCGCGGTGGGATCGTGTTGCTGCTCCCGGCGGTTGCGCGTGCGTGCGATCACCTTGCCTGCGCGCACGAGCACCGCGCCTACGGGAATCTCGCCTTCGGCCGCGGCCTGTGCGGCCTCTTCCAGCGCAATGCGCATCAGGCGTTCGTGTTCCGTCATGGCGTCGCGACCTCCTCAGACGGGTGCAGGCCGCATGCCGGCATTGCCGTGCGGCCTTCCTGCGATATGGTTTCCGGCCGTGGTATGCGCAGTGTAACGGGGAGCCGGGCAGAGAGAACCGACGCCCGGCGGCACGCTTGCTGCAGCATGCCGTAAAAGCCAGCGGAGTCGTCGCCTTTGGGCGCAGCGGCGGCGCTGTGCGTAACCGCCGCGAAAGGAAACGCCTCCGAGCCTGTCGGCCTGAACGCGTCAGTCATCGCCGGGCTCCCCAAAAGACGCGGAAGACCGCAGGGCACACACTATTATTCTAACACAGAACAGAAAATCTGAAAAGACAATAAAGCCCATCCTTAAAAATAGGTTGGGATGACGAAAAAGGTTTCCGGGCGGCATACGGAGGCGCGCGGCATACGGGTATCCGCCCGGAAACCGAGTACTTGCGGAGCGTCGGGGAATGGAGAAGAACAGCAGGACGGCTATTTTTCCTCCATTTTCAGCACCGCCATAAAGGCTTCGCTGGGCACTTCCACGTTGCCGAACTGGCGCATGCGCTTCTTGCCTTCCTTTTGTTTCTCCAAAAGCTTTTTCTTGCGGGTGATGTCGCCGCCGTAACACTTGGCCAGCACATCTTTGCGCAGGGCCTTGACGGTTTCCCGGGCGATCACCTTGCCGCCGATGGCGGCCTGTATGGGAATCTCAAACATTTGCCGGGGAATGACTTCGATCAGCTTTTGGGCGATGCCGCGGCCGCGGGGGTACGCCTTGTCCCGATGGACGATCACGGTGAAGGCGTCGCAGATTTCGCCGTTGAGCAGAATTTCCAGCTTGACCAGATCGCTTTCCTGATAGCCCTTCAGCTCATAATCGAAGCTGGCGTAGCCGCGGGAGCGGCTCTTGAGCTGGTCGAAGAAATCATAAATGATCTCGTTGAGGGGAAGGTGATACATCAGCTTCACTCGGCCGCCCTCGTACTGCATATCCAGGAACGTGCCCCGCTTTTCCTTGCAGACCTCCATCAGCGTTCCCACATACTCCTGCGGGGTATAGACGGTGGCCAGCACGTAAGGCTCTTCCATGTGATCGATCTCACCGGCGGGGGGCAGGTTGGTGGGGTTGTCGATGGTAACCATTATGCCGTTGGTCTTATAGACCTGATAGATTACACTGGGTGCGGTGGTGATGAGGTTGAGGTCAAACTCCCGTTCCAGCCGCTGGGTGATGATATCCATGTGCAAAAGCCCCAGAAAGCCGCAGCGGAAGCCGAACCCCAGCGCCACGGAGGTTTCCGGCTCAAAGGAGAGGGAGGCGTCGTTCATGCGCAGCTTTTCCAGCGCGTCTTTCAGGGTATCGTAATCCGCGCCATCGGTGGGGTAAATGCCGCAGAAAACCATGGGGGTTACCTTACGGTAGCCGGGCAGCGCCTTCTCTGTGGGGCGCAGGGCATCGGTGATGGTGTCGCCCACACGGGTTTCGGAAATATCCTTGATGGAAGCGCTTATGTAGCCCACGTCGCCGGCCATGAGCGCCTCGCGGGGCAGGTAGCCTGGGCTGAAAGTGCCGACCTCCACCACGTCGAACTCCGCGCCGCTGGCCATCAGGCGCATGCGCATGCCAGCTTTCGCCGTGCCCTGCATGACGCGCACAAAGCAGATCGCTCCGCGATAGTTATCGTAATACGCATCGAAGATCAGCGCCTGCAGGGGCGCGTTTTCGTCGCCGGTCGGCGGCGGGATGCGGGTAACGATGGCTTCCAGCACATCTGCGCAGTTTTCGCCGGTTTTGGCGGAAATGGTGGGCGCGCCTTGCGTGTCCAACCCGATCACTTCCTCGATCTCCTTGCGCACCTCGTCGGGGCGGGCGCTGGGCAGATCGATTTTGTTGATGATAGGCACCGTTTCCAGATTGTGTTCCAGTGCCATGTAGACGTTAGCGAGCGTCTGTGCCTCAATGCCCTGGGTAGCGTCCACCACCAGCAGGGCGCCCTCGCAGGCGGCCAGCGCGCGGCTGACCTCGTAGCTGAAGTCCACGTGGCCCGGCGTATCGATGAGGTTCAGGTTATAGGTTTGGCCGTCTTTGGCCAGATAAGTCATATGGACGGCCTTGCTTTTAATGGTGATCCCGCGCTCGCGCTCCAGCTCCATGCTGTCCAGCATCTGCTCCACCATTTCGCGGCGCTCAAATACGCCGGTCATCTCCAGCAGGCGATCCGCCAGCGTGGATTTGCCGTGGTCGATATGCGCGAAGATGCAAAAATTGCGGATATGGGCACGACGATCGTTGTGCAATGTGTTCCCTCCGGTGCGTTTCGGTCGTTTCCGCCGTAGGCGGCGCAAACAGATACATATGGTATCAATGGCTATGATACCGTATTTTCTTCCGGTTGGCAATTGATTTTCCATCGTCGCCGCGGCGGCGTGGTCAAACACATACGGAAGTGGTATGATATCCGCGTCGCCCGCGGCGCGGGCGGGGAAGGTGCGCCATGCTTTCATTATATTTGCATTTCCCCTTCTGTATACGAAAATGCGCCTACTGCGATTTCTGCTCCGCTCCGGCGGGGGAGGCGGAGATTGCGGCGTACTGCAGCGCGCTGCAAACGGAAATCGAACTTACTGCCCGGTTATACGGCGATCTTTCCGTGGACACGGTTTATCTGGGCGGAGGCACGCCCTCCACCGTTCCCGCAGATTTGATGGGGGCGGTGCTCGCCACGCTGCGGGAACGCTTTTTGATTGTGCCGGGCGCGGAATTTACCAGCGAAAGTAACCCCGGCACGCTAAGCGAAGCGTGGCTGCACACGCTGCTTGCGGCGGGCGCCAATCGATTGTCCCTTGGTGTGCAGGCAAAGCAGGCACGGCTGCTGAGCATTTTGGGACGCATACACGACTTTGACCAGGCGCTGGACGCGTTTGCGCTGGCGCGCCGTGCCGGGTTTACCAACCTCAGCGCAGACGCGATGTTCGGCCTGCCGACGCAGACGGCGCAGGAGTATCTGGCGACGCTGGACGCATTGGCGGAAGCGGGGATGCAGCATATCTCCGCCTATTCGCTGATTTTGGAGGAAGGCACGCCGTTGTTTGCGCGGGTGAAGGCCGGGGAGCTCACCCCGCCCGGCGAGGATGAAACCGCCGATATGATGGAATGGGGCGTGGATCGGCTGGAGGCGCTCGGTTTCCAGCGTTATGAAATTTCCAACTTCGCAAAGCCCGGCTTCCAATGCCTGCATAACCTCGGCTACTGGCAGCAGAAACAGTACCTTGGGCTGGGCGCCAGCGCCGCGAGCCTTCTGCCCGCCCCGCAGAACAGGGAGGATACGGCCTATGTGCGGCGTACGAACACCGCCGACGTGGGCGCCTATGTAACGGCGCTCTCCCAAGGGCGGCTGCCTCCCGCCGAAACGACGCCCGTCCCCATGCTGGAAGCGATGTTTGAGACGGTCATGCTGGGACTGCGCACCGTGCAGGGCGTGCGTTATGCCGATTTTGCGCGCAGATACGGCCGCGAGCCTGGGGATATTTACGGCCCGGCGATCGAAACGCTGACGCGGCAAGGGCTGCTGCAGCCCGCGCGGGGGGAAGACCCCCGCCTCGCGCTCACCCGCCGCGGGCTGATGCTGCAGAATACCGCGCTGATGGCGTTTATGGAGCCGTAAGGACAGTCCTTCATACGAAGGCTGGCGGGTGGTGCAAAGCCTGCAAAATTTCTTTGGTCAGCAATGGTCAGAAAATGCTTAAAACCGTTGATCTATAAGGGATTATCAAATGTGAACAAATCTTGAATTTGCCTTCCCGGACGCTTGACAAAACAGTGAAACAGGCATATGATAAGACCATGTTAGCACTCACATTAAACGAGTGCTAACAAGAGCCACGAAGAGGATGTTCCATTGTCCGCCGGAAGGAGGGGTCGCATGGCGATCGACGCGCGAAAATTCCGTATTCTGCAAGCGATCATCGACGACTATATCCTCACGGCGATCCCTGTGGGCAGCCGAACCATTTCCAAGAAATTCGAGATGGGTTTGAGTTCGGCCACCATCCGTAACGAGATGAGTGATCTGGAGGAACTGGGCTATCTGGATCAGCCCCACATCAGCGCCGGGCGTGTGCCCAGCGCGAAGGCCTATCGGCTTTATGTGGATCAGCTTTTACAGACCGGTAAGGTGAACACACTCGATACCGAAAGCATCCGCACTCATTTCATCGAACGCACCGGGAAAATGGAGGACGTCATCAACCGCGCGGCGCAGGCGCTCAGTTCCATTACGCATTACACATCGCTGGTTATGACCCCGTCAGGCGGGGAGATGCGCATACGCAACCTGCAACTGGTTCCGGTCAACAGCGTAAGCGCCCTGCTCGTCATCGTCACCGACAGCGGCATCGTCCGGGATTCGGTGATCCGTGTGGATAGTGATCTGGACGCCGACGCGCTCTACTCCGTCAGCCGGATGCTGACCGAGCGGCTCTCCGGGCATACGCTGAGCGATTCGCTGGAAGTGATTCGCGGACTCGTGCGCGAGTTCGCCCAGAAGCGTATGGTGCTTAGCGGCATCGGCGAACTGGTGGCGGAGGTGGAAAACCAGCAGGCCAAAGCCCGGCTGGCTTTCGGTGGGCCAAGTAACATCCTCAACTTTCCGGAGTATAATGACGTGGAAAAGGCGCGTGCCTTCCTGGCGCTTCTGGAAAACAAAGATACGCTGCTTACGCTGCTGCAACAGCACCAGAACGTGGCTTTCACCGTGCGCATCGGCCCTGAAACAGGCGTGCCGGAACTCCGGGATTGTTCCCTGGTCACGGCCACCTACTCGTTGGGCGACAACACGCATGGCACGATCGGCGTTATCGGCCCGACGCGTATGGAATACGAACACGTGCTCAGCACCCTTAGCGCTATGGGCGAGCAGCTTACCAGGCTGTTTTCGC
>JAJFVI010000239.1 GCA_021371895.1 Eubacteriales bacterium
GGCCTTCGTACTGTGCGGGCTGCTTTCCGCGGTCGGCGGCGTGCTGTTTGTGAGCCGCGTGGGCTTCGTAACCCCGATTGCCGGCAGCGGCTACGAAATGAAGGTCATCGCGGCCTGCGTGCTGGGCGGCATCAGCCTCACCGGCGGGGTCGGCTCGGTCATTGGCGCGGGTGTGGGCGCCGCGATCATGGCTTCCATCAGCCGTATCCTGGTTTTTGTCGGGCTCTCCTCTGATTATGACGATACCATCACGGGCATCCTGCTGATTATCATCGTCGTTTCCGATTCGCTGATCCGCAGGCGCGCGGTGGAGCAGGCCAGGCGGCAGCGCCTCTCCGCCAAGACGCAGCATGGAATGGCCGACGGAAAGGAGGCGATGGAGCATGAATAAGGTAAAAAAACTTTTCCTCCGCTGGGAAACCTTTCTGATTCTGGTGATCGTGCTGGAGTTTGTGGTATTCGGATCGCTAAACACGAAGTTCCTCAACATCAAACGCCTGTTCAGCGGCCTGAACCAGTTCATCCCGGTGTGCATCATCTCGCTATTCGTTACGTTTGTGATGATTACGGGCGGCATTGATATCCAGGCGGGCTCCATTGTGGGGCTGACGAGCATCACGGTGGGCGTGTTGTGGAACGACGCGGGGCTGAACATTTTCGTCGCCTGTGCGATCGCGCTGATCTCCGGCGCATTGTGCGGGGCGCTGAGCGGATTTTTCGTCGCCTATACGGGTGTGCAGCCAATGGTGGTCACGCTGGGCGGTTCGTTTCTCTACTCAGGCCTTGCGTTGGTGGTGACGAATCTGAGTGCCAACGAGGCGTATCAGGGTATCAGCAACTTTCCGGATGCTTTCCGCGCGCTGAGTAAGGCGGAGCTTTTCGGTGTGGTGCCGATGCAGTTCGCGATCTTCTTTTTGCTGGTGATTGCGAGTTATATCCTTTTACATCGCACCAATTACGGCCGCAAGATCTTTCTATGCGGGGTCAACCCCCACGCTGCAGAGTTCAGCGGCATCAACACCCGCGCCGTGATTATGAGCACGTACATGCTCTCCGGCTTCAGCGCCGCCATTGCGGGCATTCTGCTGACGGCCTACCTGGGCACCGCCAAGGCCGATATGGGCTCGGAGTACACGCTGCCGATCATCACAGCGGTGGTGCTGGGCGGTACCAGCAACCTGGGCGGCAGCGGCGGCGTGATCGGCTCGGCGCTGGCGGCGCTGGCGGTGGGTTTCCTGCGGATCGGGCTGAGCCTGAACGGGCTTTCCACGCAGTATCTGGATATTCCGGTGGGGCTCCTGCTGGTGGTTACGGTATCCATTCGATTCGCCCGCACCAACCCCAAGCTGCGCAAACTGTTCAGCCGCAAAAAGCGGCAGACGGTCGTTACCAGATCGAACTGACCGCATTCATTCTGTTTCCTTGCGTGCCAAGGGCGCGCGTGAGAAATAAACCAAATGAGGAGGGTATCACAATGAAAAGGTTCTCCAAGATTCTGGCCGCAGCGCTGGCACTCACGCTGTGCGCCGCCATGGTGACTGTGGCTTCCGCCCAAAACATCAACGTCGTGTTCGTCCCCAAGCTCTCGGGTAACGCATTCTTCGAGTCCGCTAACGTGGGCGCGCAGGATTTCGCCGCGAAGAACGGCTTCACCGTTACCTACGATGGCAACCCCGAAGCTTCTGTGGCCAATCAGGTTGCAATCATCCAGAACGCCATCACCAACGGTGCGGATGCGATCTGCATCTCGACGGTTGACGCAGCCGGCGTGGATGATGCCCTGAAGGAAGCCGCCGATGCCGGCCTGATCGTGACCACCTGGGATTCCGATTCATTCCCCGAGAGCCGCCGCATCATGGTCAGCCAGGGCACGCCTGAGCAGCTGGGCCAGATGCTCGTGGACATGCTGGCGGAAAGCCTGACCGAGCGCGGCAAGGACGTTAACAACGACCCGATCAAGTACGTATGGCATTACAGCCAGGCGACCGTAACCGACCAGAACAGCTGGCATGTTGCGGGCGAAGCGTACGTCGCCCAGAAGTACCCCAACTGGATCAATGTCTTCCCCGATAACTACTACTCCGAGCAGGATGCCGAGAAAGCCATCACCGTTGGCGAATCCATCCTGACCACCTATCCGGACATCGACGGTATCATCTGTAACGACTCCACCGCCCTGCCCGGACAGGCGCAGGCCGCCCAGAACCTCGGCTTTGACGCGACCAAGGTTTCCATCGTCGGTTTCGCTTCCCCCAACAGCATGAAGGATTACTGCCGTGCCGGCATCCTGACCCGCTGGGGCCTGTGGGATTGCCAGATCCAGGGCGCGCTGGGCTGCTACATGGCGTATCTGCTGGCCAGCGGCCAGGATATCAAAGTGGGCGACACCATCGACGTGCCGGGCATCGGCTCTGTGACGGTTCAGCCCAACACCGTGCTTGATCCCAACGCCTACACCGCGGATAACAGCGGCGTTGTGCTGCTGCCGGAGCGCGCTGTGTTCACCGCCGAGAACATGGACAACTACAACTTCTAATCGGTAAGCGTATAACGAAGCGGACCACGGGCAACACCGTGGTCCGCGCCCATGGCCCAGCTGCGCGGACACTCCGACGGCGAGGCCACACAGAGCTACCTTTTCTTTTATCCATATCGGGGAGGGAAACATCAATGCCAGATCAAGAGGGACTTAAAATAGCCAAGGACTACCAAACCGAGGTGCCGTTCGCCAATCAAGGTGGTTTTCACGTCAAAGGCGCCAACAGCCTGGACTGGGGCATGAAAAAACACCTGACCAACATTTTTGACCCGGAAAGCGGCAACACGGTGATGTTCGCTTTCGATCACGGATATTTTATGGGTTCTACGGCGGGGCTGGAACGCCTCGACCTGGTGATTCCCAAACTGATGCCGCATATCGACTGCCTCATGGGCACCCGCGGTGCGCTGCGTACCTGCGTAACGCCGGCCAACCGCAAGGCGATTGCATTGCGTGTATCCAGCGGCACCAGCATGCTTAATGAGGATCTGAGCCACGAGGTCGTCGCCGTGGACGTGGAGGACGCCATCCGTATGAACGCGGATTGTATGGCGGTACAAACCTTCATCGGCGCGGACGGTCAACTGGAAAGCCTGGATAACCTTAGCCGCGTGATCAACGCGGGCATGCGTTACAGCATTCCCACGCTGGGCGTGGTCGCGGTGGGCAAGGAAATGGAGCGTACCGACCGTTTCTTCAAGCTCGCCACCCGCATTGTCGCCGAGATGGGCGTGCAGATGGTGAAAACGTATTATTGCGACAATTTTGAAGAAGTCGTCGCGGCCTGCCCAGTGCCCATTGTGGTGGCAGGCGGCAAAAAACTGCCCGAGGATGAGGCGCTGACGTTGGCGTACCGCTCCATACAGGGTGGCGCACACGGGTTGGACATGGGTCGCAACATTTTCCAGAGCGAGCACAGCGTGGAGATGGCGCAAGCAATCCGTAAAATTGTCCACAGCGGCTATACCGACAAGGAAGCGTACGAATTTTATCTGGATGCGATCCATTAGGCGGGAGAACGAACCTCCCGGATGTGCGCACATCCGGCACTCCTTTTTGCGACAGCCAAGGCTCACGCCTTGGCTGTTTCAGGTTGCAAAAAAGCTGCTGCCCCAGGTGGTGGCGGAGGTACCGGAGGGAAGCGGGAGCGCGTGCGCACTTCGCTGAAGGCGAAAGCGACCCGGAGGTGAGGAGCGAAGCGAGCGGGT
>JAJFVI010000247.1 GCA_021371895.1 Eubacteriales bacterium
CCGCTCCCGGCAGCGCGGCGTTCGCGCCGTGCCTCAAACGGCGCACCTCATGACAAATCAGTATATTCAACGCTAAACCCGCGCACAAAAGGAGGTCGTACCCTATGGCGGTTTCATGGCCGTTTGATTCCACGCTGACCCAGGATACGCAAGGCAATCCCATCTACAGCCGGGCGTACAGCTCGGATATCCTCGCCCGTTTCCTTGCCCGGTATTTCCGCAACGGCGTATTCGGCAACGACTCCACCAGCTTTCAAATCGTCGCGCACAACGGCATGACGGTCACAGTACACCCGGGGTTCGCCAATATCAACGGCAGGCAGGTGTACGAGGAGAGCGACCGCGTGCTTACGGTGCAAGCGGCGGAGGCGAATTTGGATCGCATCGACACCGTTGTTCTCCGGCTGGATCTTTCCCTGTCGGCGCTGAACATCGATTTGTACATTGTCAAGGGCGTCGCCGCCCTTACGCCAGTCGCGCCGACGCTTACACGCAACGCGAGTGTGTACGAACTGGGGCTGGCTAACCTGATGATCGCAAAAAACACCACCGCCGTTTCGCAGGAGCGCATCACCGATACCCGGCTGGACAGCGCTCGCTGCGGCGTCGTAGCCTGCGTGCTGGGCGATACGGATATGACCGCATTTTACGCGCAAATCGCGGCGGAGTTGGCGGGTTTCAAGGCCGGGCGGGAAGCCGACTTTAACGCGTGGTTCACAGGCGTGCAAGGCATCCTGGGCGAGGATGAAGCCGGGAATCTACTCAACCTCATCAACCGTTACCGCGCGAAGGTTGCGGCGGTGTCTCTGCCGGTTTCCGGGTGGGTCGCCAGCGGCGCCGTATATTCGCAGACGCTCGCCGTGTCCATCGTTCCCGCCAATTGTACGCTGCACGCCGGGCCTGCGGAAGAATGCCGGGAGGAATACAATGCCATGGACGTACATGTGTTCTCCGCGTCCGCTGGCAGCGTCACGTTCCGGGCTTCCGGCCTGCCCGCGGCAACCCTGACTGCGAACCTCTCCGTTGCGGAGGTGGCTTAAATGAGCATCGCCATCTTCAACCACGGGGCAGCCAACACAACGGGCCCGAAGGTGATCGCCGTCACGGGAGAATCCGCCCTGCCCACAAGCGCAAGAGAAGGCACGCTGGCCGTACAATGCAGCGGCGTCGGCACGCTGTACATACAGCGTTTGCAGCCCGCCACGGCGGCAGACGGCGCGGTGTGGATTGTAACGGGGAGCGCCAGCGAAATCGCGGTGAACCTTACCCTGCAAGGAAGCCTGTACGTATATCCGCTCAGGTCCTATCACCGCGAGGCGGGCGCTTGGGTCAGCGCGGCGCTGTGGGGATACACAGGCGGCGCGTGGAAGCGCAGTCGGCATACCCTGTTCGATTATGGTGTGTTTGGCGGCGATACATACAGCGAGAGTGAGAGTCAGGGTACCGTAACGCCGGAAACCGATAACCTGCACATCACGCTGAATGGCAATGCGGGCGCGAATCAGGCGCTGGCGGTGTTCGGCGCGGTGGATTTCACCGGCCGTGAAAAACTGCACGTGCGGGGCGACGTGATCAGCAACCGTTACATCCTCTACGTGTCCGACACTATATCCCATTACAGCCCCATACTGTCCAAGGTCGTCACGGCGGACGGCGAAGCGGAGCTGGACGTGAGCGCTATCACAGGCCGACACTACGTCCTGCTGGGGCAGGGTGGCGGGCTGGTGATGGAAGCGCGCATCTACGAAGCCTATCTGCTATAGGAAAGGAGCGTACGTATGTATCCCGTTGAAAATCTTCCCCCAATGCTCCCCATCGGCCGCCAGGGAGAGCATGGTATCGCCCAAATCCAATTCGACGTTTCCGCATGGGCGAGCGCCTATCCGGGCATTGTCTGCGCGCTGACGCTGCAGGTTCCTGATGGCGGCGCACCCTTCCCGGTAACCGGCGTTGCCCGCAGCGATAACGTGCTTACGTGGTGCGTACAGCGTGAGGCGACCGCCGCCGCGGGGCTGGGGAGTCTGATCGTACGCGGGTATCAGGACGTACTGGAAGTGCGCAGCGCACGCACCCGCACACTGGTCGAAGCCGGGCAGGGCCCCGCCGGCGAGGCGCCGGCTGCGGTTGCCGACTGGGTAGGTGAGGCGGCGGCGCTCAAGGCGCGGGTCGAGGCGCAATCTCTGGCGGTGGCACAGGCCGAGGATGCCCGGAACGTGTACGAGCCCTGGAACGCCGCTGCGCGGTATCTCCACGGCAACAAGGTAGCGCTCAACGGAAGAAGCTACGTCTGGACGCTCGCCGCTCCCTCACCCGCCGGGCTTCCGCCGCCTTCGGACGGCTGGCTGATGATCTCCGACCGAGGAGACCTATACCTGGCCGTATTTCACATCGACGCTCTGGGCCAACTGAACGTGGAGTATTCGGAGGAATACGAGGGCCCCGTGTTCCACGTGAACGAAAACGGAGAACTGGAGGTGGTTTCCTGATGGCAAGTCAAACGCTGGGCAATGTGCTGGTCATCTACCGCGGCGCGTATAATCCCGCCGCGACCTACCAAAACGGACATGTGACGGCGTATGGCGGAGATACCTATCTGTGCGTAAGCCGTACGGAGATCATGGGTATCCCGCCCGTCGTAAATGGCGCGGTGCAAACCGCCTATTGGGTTCTATCCGCGGACAACAGCACCGCTCGCGCCGCCGCCGCGAGCGCCAACACCGCCGCCACGAACGCCAATGCCGCACGGCTGGCATTCGCGGCGATCCCGGTGAACGCAGCCAACGGCTATACGCAGTTGGACAGCAATGCCAAGGTGCCCGAAGCCCTCCTGCCGGACAGGCTCACCGGAGCGCCGCCATGGGGCACAGGCCGCAACCTGAAAGACGTGTTCGGCACGGCGGCGGCGCTGCATACGGCCGTAGCCGCCGGGGACTTCTCCAAAATCCGCATCGGGGATTACTGGCCGATCACGCTTACCGGGACGTATCACGATTACGCCGAGAACGCCGATAAAACGCTCAGCGCCGCTGTGCTCAACATGGAAGTGTCCGGTATCAACCATTACTGGCGGCACGGCGATATCGCGCTTACGGCGAACCACCTGCTGTTCTGCCCGCGGGACTGCCTGCCCAACACTTCACAGTTCCGGTCGGATAATGTGACCTGGTACGCGCCGGATGCCGGAAACCCCTGGCTGGGTTCCCACCTCTACCAGACGCTCAACGCCGCCGACGGTCTGCTGCCGCTGATTGCCGCCACGGACATCGGTATCTACCTTTACGCAGGGCCCAACGGCATGGGGATGCGAACGACGCTCGCAAACGTGACCCCCGGCACGGAAACGACCACCGGCTGGGCGGCGCGCGACCGTGGCAAGCTGTTCCTGCCCACGGAGCGGGAGGTATGGGGCAGCGCCGTACACCAGGCTAACGGCCTGCACGGCGTGCTGGCGATACAATGGCCACTGTTCGCCGGTGGGCTGAAACATATCTCCAAGGGTCTGGGCAACGGCGGTTCCCGCGCGATATGGTGGTGCGCCACGGCAACCACATCCATCGCGTTCGCCTGCGTACATTCTGGTGTGTATCCCAACGCCTACAACGCAGCCGGCGCGTACGCTGTGGCTCCCTGTTTCCTGGTCGTATAGTCGTATAAAGGAGGAGAAGATATGCCTTTCTCTATCTGCGTTGACACGCGGGGGCGTATACTGGGTCTCAACCCCGCGGATATGACCGGCAACACGGGCTGGATATCTGTTTCCGAAGAAGCGCTGACACAGCGCATCGGGATGGACACTGCAGCGCTTTCCGACGCGCTGATCGATGAAAACGGTGCGCCCCGTTATCTCTTTGCGGACGGGTACGCTTGTGCCCGGACGCCGGAGGATAGGGCGGCGGACGCGCAGGACGCGCCGACTTCGCTGGCCGCGCAATGGCGTACCGACGTCGAAAACGCGCTGGTGGAGCTGGCCGACCTGCTCGCGGGAGGTGAGTAAGGTGGCAAAAATCTACTTTCGCCGTATCCTCGTCGGTGCGATGACGCTTGCGGACGTACCGGAGCGCTGGCGCGGCGATGTGCTGGCGCTGCTCACCGAAGCCGGGCGGGATGACCTGTGCGCAAACGTCGGGTAACAGGTCGGCAGCCGCGGAAAGGAGCGAACGCTTGCAAACGGCGTTGATCGCGCTTGGTATTCTGTTGGGACTGTTGTTTCTTCTCGCGCTGGGCTGTGTGCTGAAGGCAGCATCCGAAGCGGACGAACGCGAGGAGCGAGAATTGCACGACAGCGCAGATGCCGGCGAGGACATCAAAAAAGGTTGATGTACACATAGATCGTTTACAACCTTTCCCAATTGTAAATCAGCTTGCGTAAAAGTTCCTGAATACCAGGAACCAAGGTCGATCAGGGCGATCGCGTACACGGGTGTACGCGATCGCCCTGTTGCGGCGCAGGGCTCATCGCAGACAGAATTTTTCAGCAGGCTGATGCCCGCCTTTGGAATGGGAGGAATTATCATCGCAACCAAAATCACTAACGCGGCGCTGATCACCGCGGGCCGAGAACTGCTTTCGTACGCGGAGCAAACCACCGTACCTTATACGGCGGGCGGCATGACGCTTGCCGGCATGGATTGTCAGGGGCTGGTGGAGTACCTGTTAATCCGGTGCGGCGTTCCCAAGGCCGATTGCAACCTCGCCGGGAGCAATGCGCACTGGCGTAAATGCGTATGGACAGGCACGCCCGAAGCATGCAGCGAA
>JAJFVI010000257.1 GCA_021371895.1 Eubacteriales bacterium
TTTGTCTAGCGTATATTCCCGATCCTGAAAGCGTGACAATTGGGTATCGCTGTCGATCTGCAGCCAGAATTTGCACACAATCATGCCGTGAGCGACCAGTTCCGCCTCAAAGCGGTTGATCTCTTCGTACGCGCGTTTCCATTCTGATTGCGTGCAAAAACCTTCGACCCGCTCCACCAGCACGCGGCCGTACCAGGTACGGTCGAAGATGGCGATATGACCGTCTTCGGGCACCGCGTCCCAAAAACGCCACAGATGGTGATGGCTTTTTTCCAGCGGAGTTGGGGCGGCGATGGGTACCACGTCATACCCGCGCGGATCCAGTGCCGAGGAAAGCCGGCGGATGACCCCGCCCTTGCCGGAAGCATCCCAGCCCTCAAAACAAATCGCCATGGAAACGCCTTTGCGGTACAGATCATTTTGCAGCTTGCGCAGGCGTTTTTGCGCCTTGTCTACGGCGGGTTTATACGGATCGGTCAGCGCCTGTTCCGGATCGAACGTGACCAACTGGGGGAAAGTACGCGTGGTGACGCTATCCAGATGCGGCAGGAAGGGCGTATCCCAGATACGCCTGTTTTCGTCACGGTCTTTGAGCGCGGCGCGGAAGGCGTTAATCACCACATCGTAAATCTGTTTGATGCATACGCGTCTGTTGTCGCTGCGAAGTACGTGCCAAAGCATTCCCTCGTAATGTGTGCGCGCGATCATCGCGTCGTACAGACGCAGGTACTCACCGTAGCGGTCGTTTTGCTCCCAATCCTCTTTCTGAACACGCCAGCGAGTGTTTTTCTTGCTTTCCAGCACTTTCAGGCGTTCCTTCTGTTCCTTGCGGGAAATATGGAGAAAGAACTTGATCAGCAGCACCCCGTCGCAGACCAGCGAACTTTCCAGATTGACGATCTCCCGATAACTCTGGGCCAGCCTTTTGCGTGCAGTTTTGTTTTCAAAACATGCTTTGCTGACCTCCCGATACCAGCTTGCGCAGAAAATGGAGATATCCCCCTGCGCAGGGGTCTTGACCCAATACCGGCGCATGAGCGGGAAACGGCTTTCGTCCTCCGTGGGCTGACGCATGGGATAAACCTGATATCCGCGGGGGTCGAGCCCCTCCAGCAATTTGGAAAGCATCGTACCCTTTCCAGCGGCATCCCAGCCCTCAAACACGATCACCACCGGGATATTCGCGGCACGAATCTGCTGCTGTAGTGCGATGAGCGTCGCGCGCAGCTCGTTAAAATCGATATCCTCTTCTTCCGGCGCTTCCTCGCCGTTGTCGGTTAACTCCGGTACGTTCTCCACGATGGCGGCGATGTCTTCTCCCGCGACAAGATCGGCGGGATCGGAGGATATGCTTGCGGAAATACCAATGTCCTCCACGGGCAGTGCCGGGGGAGTGGAGGTGCTGTCCACTCGGGGAGCTTCCGGCTGCGCGTCTGCGCCGTCAGTTGATGCAGATTTCGCTTCGTTTGTCACTTCTGTGGCAGGCGGTGGGGCAAGCTCTGCCTGTACCGGTTCCTGCTGCGTGTCCGTGCCGTCGGTTAATGCAGGTTCTGCTTCGTCTGTCGCTTCTATAACAGACGATGGGGTAAGCTCTGCCTGTGCCGGTTCCTGCTGCGTGTCCACGCTGTCGATTGAGGCAGGTTTCGCCTCGTCTGTCGCTTCATTGGCTGCGGACGGTTGGGTAAGCCCTGCCTGTTCTGGTTCCAGCTGCACGACCACGCTGTTGGTTAAAGCTGGTTCCGCTTCATCTGCCATTTCGGCAGCGGTGGACGACGAGGCAAGACCGGTTGGTTCTGTCTCTGTTACGAAGGAAACTGGAAATGCAACGGATTCCCATGTAAAAGAAGCCGTTTCTTGCGGCCAATGGGGTGCAGTCGACCCGCCTTCGCCCTTCGGTGCTGCGTTTTCATCGGCTGGCGCATCGTCGTGGCGATTCACGTCTACCGCTTCGGGCTGCCCGGGCACAGGCATGGCGGAAGGCTCGTCCGGCTGGTGGAATTTAATCTCCCGCATAGGTTGCTCGGCGGGCGCGGCAACAGCGCCGTCGGGCATTTTCTCGTTGGCGGGCGATATGCTCAGCCGCACAGCTCTGAAAAGTGTTTGAAAGAAGGTTTCCTTCTTCGGCTTTTCAGGCGTGCCACCATTTTGTATAGTATTCCCGGTTTCGTCAGGGTCAGTTTGCACGGGTTGTCCATCCGTATCCCGTTGTATATTTGGATAGTCTGACAAATGAATACCCCCACTCTCGGCGGTCTATATCGGTTGAGAAACAAAATGCCTACGCCATAATATTCCTTTCCGACCTCGCGGATTCCTTCCCTTTACCGGGATTTTACACAACACGGAACTTGCGGCACGTTGCTCGAAGGGGTACAATATATGGCGGAGAAGCGAGCGTGCAAAAAATGGGTTAAAAGGGAAACGTTTGGGGTATGCATAGCCCGAAGGTACTCCATACTGGCAACAAGACGGATGAATGATCATCGAAACGGAAAGGATGTTATTATAATGAAGGCTTTGTTTATCGGCGGAACCGGCACCATCAGCACGGCGATCTCGGCACTATGCGTACGAGAGGGCTGGGAGCTTTATCTGCTCAACCGCGGCAACCATAAGGAGGATATGCCCGAGGGAGCGCATGCGATCATCGCGGACATCAACGATTTGGCCGACGTGGAAGCGAAACTAACGGGCATGACCTTTGACGCCGTAGCAGATTTCATCGCGTTCACACCCGCCCAGGTGCAGCGTGATGTGAAACTGTTTGGCGGTAAAACGGCGCAATACTTCTTTATCAGTTCGGCTTCAGCTTACCAAAAACCGCTGTCCAGCCCCTTTGTTACGGAAAGCACGCCGCTTTCCAACCCATTTTGGCAGTACAGCCGGGATAAGATTGCCTGTGAGGAAATGCTGGCGCACGAATATCGCGAGCACGGTTTCCCGATGACAATCATTCGCCCCAGCCACACGTACGGCGATCGGGGAGTGCCCATTGCCCTGCATGGGAAGAAGGGTAGTTTTTCGGTCGTGGATCGTATACGCCGGGGGGAGAAGGTTATTGTTCCGGGCGATGGGCTTAGCCTATGGACGCTTACCCACAACTCCGATTTCGCCAGGGCTTTCTGCGGGCTGATGGGAAACCTGCACGCCGTGGGTGAAACCTACCAGATCATGGGGGATGAAAGCCTGACGTGGAACCAGGTTTACGGCGCCATAGGCGCGGCGTTCGGCGTGAAACCCAGGCTGGTCCATATTGCCAGCGAAACACTCGCGACGCTGGCCGATGGGGTGGAAGGCGAACTGATTGGCGATAAAAGCAATTCCGTTCTCTTCGATAACGCCAAGATTAAGCGAGCCGTGCCGGGGTTTGCGGCTACGGTACGCTTTGACCAGGGGGTACGCCATACGATAGAATATATTTACCGGCACCCGGAACTGCAGGTGCCTGATCCGGCATTCGAAGCGTGGACAGATAAACTGATCGAAGCGTACGAAGGACTGGCCGCAAATCTTCCCAGACTTGCCTAATCGGATTTACCGCTGCTGCATACCTTGTTTTTCCGTGTCAAAAACCATGATTTCCAGACGAAATAAGTGTTGACACGAGGGGGCGCAGGTGATATGATAGTCAAGCTCGCCTGAGAGCGCCGAACCTTGAAAACGATACAGAGCGAAAGAAGAAACGCAAAGCGCAGTCAATAATTTGAGTAAAGAGTGCTTGATTCTGTGAAGAGATTCACGGAATAAATCAAGAGCTTAGAGGAT
>JAJFVI010000263.1 GCA_021371895.1 Eubacteriales bacterium
GCCATCGCCGAGGGCAAAGGCATGCGGATTTTAAAGCAGGACCCCTGGGAAACGCTGTGCTGCTTCATCCTCTCGCAGCGCAAGCACATCAAGGCCATCCGCGCCTGCGTGGAAGCGCTGTGCGATACATACGGCAAGCCCGTGCAGGGAACCGTGCGAAAATCGTTCCCTACTGCCGAAAGGCTCGCCGCCCTCGCCGAATGCGACGCCCGAAGCTGCGGTCTGGGCTACCGCGCGCCCTACCTGCTGGATGCAGCGCGCAAGGTCGCCACAGGGGAGATCGACTTTCCCTTGCTCAGCCAATTGCCCGACGAAGCTCTGCGTACAATGCTGCTAAGCATTCACGGCGTCGGCATCAAGGTGGCGGAGTGTACGATGCTTTTCGGCTTTCAACGGCTCTCCCGTGCGCCCGTAGACGTATGGATTCACCGTGTGATCGACGAAAAGTACGGTGGCGTTTCCCCTTTTGATGGTTACGGCGCGTACGCGGGCGTCTACCAGCAATTTATGTTCGTCCTGGGCCGCAAAGAGGGTCACGCTCCCGCCGCACAAACGGAATGCAGCAAAAATACAAAATCGCTCCCCTGGACATCGCGCAAGGCGCGCGCCGAAGGCGCGGAAAATAACCAGTGAAGCAAGGCTTTCCGTTCGGACTTTCGCCTCGCCCAAACGTGCCCGCCAGGCCGCAAACAGGGGATTTCCCTGTTGCATTGCACGGCATTTGATGGTACAGTATAAACAACGAACAACGACGTTCGGTTGATCTGTTATGCTCGTTGTGGGCATAGCGACAACATCATAAAATTGGAGGGTTTCACATGAGAAAGTTCTTTGCGGTGCTCCTTTCCGTGATGCTTCTTGCAAGCCTGATCGTGCTGCCCGCGTCTGCCGAGGAAGCGGTAACGCTGGACAACATTAAGATCGGCTTCGTGCACATTTCCGATCCCAGCGACATGGGCTACACCTACAACCATGATCTGGGCACCCAGAAAATGAAGGCCGAGCTTGGCCTGCGCGACGATCAGATCATCAACAAGTACAACATTCCCGAAAGCGACGAATGCGCCGACGCCATTCAGGAACTGATCGACGATGGCTGCAACATCATCTTCGCCACCAGCTTCGGGTTTGAAAGCTACATGCTCGCCGCCGCCGCGGAGAACCCGGATGTTGAATTCTGCCACGCCACCGGCTACCAGGCCGCCGGTTCCGGTCTGGCCAACATGCATAACTATTTCGGCAAGATCTTCCAGGCCCGCTACCTCAGCGGTATCGTCGCCGGTGAAAAGACCCTGCAGACTGGAAACAACATGCTGGGCTATGTGGCCGCCATGCCGTTTGCCGAAGTCATCAGCGGTTACACCAGCTTCTACCTGGGCGCCAAGAGCGTTAACCCCGATGTGACCATGAAGGTCATGTACACCAACAGCTGGAACGATCCCACCAAAGAAGCACAGGTCGCTCAGGCGCTTGTGGACGCGGGCTGCGGCGTGATCAGCCAGCACTGCGACTCCACCGCAACTGCTACCACCTGTGAAAACAACGGCGTGTTCCACGTCGGCTATAACTCCTCCATGATCGCTGTGGCACCCAATGCCTCCCTGACCAGCGCCGTATGGGATTGGTCCAAATACCTGCTCTACGCTGTCAACAGCCTTGTGAGCGGCGAACCCATTGCGACTGACTGGGCGGGCGACCTGGCCAGCGGTATGTGTGACATCAGCGAAATTAACGAAGCAATCACCGCGCCGGGCACCGACGAAGCCGTGGCGGCCGCTCGTGCAGCGATCATCTCCGGTGATCTGCAAGTGTTTGCGGGCCCGCTGACCGGTTCCGGCACCAACTTCGACGGTTCCGCCGCGACTATCGATCTGGCTGCGGGCCAGTTCTTTGATGAGTCCAGCACGCAGTCCGCTCCTTCCTGGAATTACATCGTCCCCGGCGTCGAGGTCGTGGGAGAGTAAGCACACGTATCTTGACAGGCTGCCGTCGCCACGATTTTCTTCGTGCGCGGCGGCAGCCTTCTTCTCATTTCAGCCCCGATTGTAAACCGGGCCGGTGATCGTGCAACTCCCGTTGTTTCGTAAACAGGCACGCCACACGCCCCGTTTGCCTTCGGCACAGGCCGAATCGTCGACCGCGCACCCGCGCGGCGCGCAGCCGACGGTTCGGTTGTTAAAGGAGTGATTTCCGCTTGGAGAAAACCGCTCAACGCCCCGAAAAGGCCGTGGAGATGCGCAACATCACCAAAACCTTCGGCCCCGTGGTCGCCAACAACCGCATCTGCCTGTCGCTGCACAAGGGCGAAATTCTGGCGCTGCTGGGGGAGAACGGCAGCGGTAAAACGACGCTGATGAACATGCTTTCCGGCATCTACCTGCAGGATAGCGGCGAAATTCTCGTTTGCAACAAGCCGGTCACCATCCGCTCACCCAAGGACGCATACGCGCTGGGCATCGGGATGATTCACCAGCATTTTAAGCTTGTGGATGTTTTAAGCGCAGCGGAGAACATCGTGCTGGGCCTTGCCGGCGGGCATACCGTCAACCGCAGGGAGATCAACCGGCAGGTGGCGGAGATTACCGCCAAATACGGCTTCGAGCTGGACCCCTCCAAAAAGGTTTACGCCATGTCCGTTTCCGAAAAGCAGACGGTGGAGATCATTAAGGCACTGTACCGCGGCGCGGAAATTCTGGTTCTGGACGAGCCGACCGCGGTGCTGACCCCGCAGGAAACCACCAAGCTTTTTGCCGTTTTACGCATGATGAAGTCACACGGCAAGAGCATCATCATTATCACCCACAAGTTAAACGAGGTCATAGCCATTTCCGACCGCGTCGCCATCCTGCGCAAAGGGGAGTACATCGCCACCGTGGAAACGGCCCAAACCACTCAGCAGGATCTGACCGAAATGATGGTTGGCCGCCGCGTGACGCTGGAGATCGACCGTCCGGTGCTTGCGCAGGGCGATCGCAAGCTGCATGTGGAAGGGCTGACCTGCGTAAGCCGCGAGGGCGTTACCAAGTTAAGAAACGTCGCGTTTGATGCGTACGGCGGCGAAATACTGGGCGTGGCAGGCGTGGCGGGCAGCGGGCAAAAAGAGCTGTGCGAGGCTATCACG
>JAJFVI010000267.1 GCA_021371895.1 Eubacteriales bacterium
TTATCATGATGTTATTATAATAGAAGAGGAAGAGAAAGTCAAATCATTCGAGTCAATTCATTCTATAGGGATTTATACGAAACAACACAAGAAAAATCTCAAAAAGGATGTTGACATTGTGCGGGGAGTGTGGTACTTTATACATGTAATTGAGATAATGTTATGACATCCTAATGTTATGTCATAGAAGGACGGTATTATCGCAGGGCAACTGCGAGGATATAATAACTATTTTTAAAGGAGAAGGAACATGAAGAAACTTGTCGCCGTACTCTGTGTCGCACTGTTGCTTGTCTCTGGTATCTCCGGCGCATTCGCCGCCTCCACCAGCTACAAAGTGGTGTACTCCATCCCAGGCCTGAGTGCCCCCATCTGGACCGCCGCCAGCGAAGGCTTCAAAGCCAAGGCCGCCGAATACGGCTGGGAAGCGGAAGTCCTCGACCCCAACGATAACCTCGAAACCCAAATCAGCCAGATCGAGAATGCCCTCACCAAAGGCGCGCAGGGCATCGTGATTACTCCTATTGACGGCGAGGCCGTCTCCACCCTGATGGGCGACGCGGAAAAGGCCGGCGTACCCGTGGTCGCCATCGACCGTCAGGTTACCGGTACCTCCCTTGCCACCGTCGAGGCGGATAACCTCCTCGTCGGTCAGCAGATGGGCGAAATGTACCTGAAAACCCTTGGCGACAAGGAAGGTAAAGTCCTGATCGTGGGCGGTCCGCTGTCCAGCTCCGCGACCGTGAACCGCACCGAGGGCTTCAAGGCCGCCATCAAGGACGCCGCGAATGTGAAGATCGTGGCCGAGTCCGCCACCGAGATGGATGCCGAAGTCGTGTTGGCCGCTGTGACCAACTACCTGCAAGCCAACCCCGATATCAACTGCATCTTCAGCTGCACCGACTATATCCTCCCCTCCGTGATGACCGCGCTGGAAGAGAGCGGCAAGCTCTTCAACGTCGGCGAAGAAGGCCATGTGAACGTCTACTCAGTTGATGGCGACGGCTTTGGCTTGGGTCAAGTTGTCTCCGGCAAGATCGACGCGACTTACGGCCTCGACCCCTACGCGTGGGCTGCTTCCGCTGTGGAAGCTCTCAAGGCCTACTTTGATGGTGGCACCGTGGAAAAGAGCATCCTGATCACCGGCAACATCGTAACCACCGACAGCTTCGAGCAGCTCAAGGCCGCCGGTTCTCTCTGGGGCGCCAGCTCAATGGAGCAGTAAAACAATCCTTTCCCTCCCTCCAGGGATGGGCCTCCCCATATTGTGGGAGGCCCATCCCGTAGCGTGTTCAAAAGCAGATTCCGCCTTTGGCACCGGAGATGAGCAGGTATCCGGCGCATGCCGCGACGAAGCTGTAAGCAAGCTGACGGTAGCCGACGCGGCAGGCAGGGCGCGCCGAGTCGGTTGGCAGGGATCGAGATTCTCTTCCCAACCTTTGTGGTGTGGAAGAAACGAGCCCCAGAGACAACCGGAATATTTCTTCAGGGACGTAAACCCTTACAAGGTCTTCGCTCTTAACCCATCTTTAACAGTCTGAGGGAAGGCAGGGCTTGGTCGCTACTGTGCGGCGACTTGGCCACACACAAAGTTAGTATGCGGAGACAAAACCGGCAGGCGAGGGGCGCGAAACACTCCCGCGTGCCGCGCCCGCCGGTTTCCCTGTGCTGTGGCGGCAACTAACGTCAGGCACACCGACACTATGGATGGATGGCGATGTGAAAGTGGATAGTAAAACGATTGTCAGCATGAAAGACATCACAATGTCCTTTTCCGGCAACAAGGTGCTGGATGCCGTGAACTTCGACCTGCGGCAGGGCGAGGTTCATTCGCTGATGGGAGCCAATGGGGCCGGAAAAAGTACGCTGATCAAAATTCTCAACGGCATACACCACCCCGTGAGCGGAACAATTGAAATCGACGGCGTGCCCGCGCGCATCCGTGAACCCCGCGACACTGAAAAGTATGGCCTCGCCTTTGTGCATCAGGAGCTTAACGTCTGCCTGGACATGACGGTGGCCGAGAACATGTACATCGGCAACTGGGCCAAAACTAAGGCAGGCGTTTATGATAAGCAACAAACCGCGCAAAACGCCGCGGCGCTTTTGCAGCTAATGGGCATCCCCTTGGATCCTTACGCTGTGGTGCGCAACCTGCGCACGGCGGAAAAGCAGATTATCGAAATTCTCAAAACCCTCACCCGCAACGCAAGGGTGATTATCCTTGACGAACCCACCTCCTCCTTAAACGAAAGGGAGAAGGAGAATTTTTTTGAAATCATTGCCAAGCTCAAGGCGCGCGGCGTATCAATCATCTTTATTTCCCACTTTCTGGAGGACGTCATGGCGCTGTCCGATCGCGTGACCGTGCTCAAGGACGGCGTAAACAACGGCACATTCGAGCGCGGCCAATTCACCAAGGATGCGCTGGTTACCGCCATGATGGGGCACTCGGTACAAAACAACGAATACGTACCCCTCAGCCTGCCGACCGATGCACCCATTGCCTTGGAGCTCAAGCAGCTTTCCAGCGACAAGCGGTTTACCGACGTCAACATGCAAATCAAGGCCGGCGACATCGTGGGCGTTTGCGGCCTGCTGGGCGCGGGCAAAACCGAGATCGCGCGCGCCATTTTTGGGCTGGACGCGTTCACCAGCGGCAAAGTGATCCTCTTCGGGGAAGAAATCGCCAGGCCCCACCCGGATGTGATGATCAAAAAACATGTGGCGTTGCTGACCGAGGAGCGCAAGCTGGAGGGTTTTATTCCGCTGCTCTCCATCCGCGAAAATGCGACGCTTTCCATTTTAAAGCGCCTCAAAAAGGGGCTTACCATCGACCGGGATGCCCAAAACCGCTTCGCCGCCGACATTGCCGGGCGCGTAACGGTAAAAATGCAGGGCATCGAGCAGCCCGCCTCGTCGCTTTCCGGCGGCAACCAGCAAAAGGTGGTTATCGCCAAGTGCTTTGCCAGCAACCCGAAGTTATTTTTGCTTGACGAGCCCACGCGCGGCGTGGACGTGTTCGCGAAGTCTGAAATCTACAAAATTTTGCGCAAGGCCGCCGAGGAAGGCACCACTGTCGTGATCTTTTCTTCCGAAATGGAGGAGTTGCTGGCCAACTGCTCCAAGATCATCATCCTCAAAAAAGGGCGCACCGTCGGGATGGTGGATTCCACCAAGGTCACCAAGAACGACTTGATGGCCCTCATCGGATAGTTTCCCCATACATATCTCAGGGAGGCAGCAAACATGCAAGCGATCCACAAAATCCGTACCCGGTTGGCGGATGACATCATGCGCCTGACGATTGTCGCGGCGTTTTTCATCGTCATGCCCATCGCCTCGCCCTATTTCCTCAACATGAAAAACATGATGAACATTCTGCAAAACATCTCATTACAGGGCATTACCGCTATCGGCATGACAATGGTCATCATCACCGGCGGCATCGACATTTCCGTGGGCGGCGTGATGGCCTTTTGCGTGTGGATTTCCGCCTCGCTCATGAAAAGCGGCATGCCGTGGGGGATTGCCATTGTGGTGTGCCTGCTGATCGCCGCGCTGTGCGGGGCCATAAACGCGTTTTCCATCGGCGTTATGAAAATACCACCTATGATTGCCACCCTCGCCATGATGAACATGACCCGTGGTCTGCAAACGGTCATTTCCCACGGCACCACGCTTACGGGTCTGCCGGAGAGCTTTCAGGTCATCGGTCAGGGAATGGTGTTCGGCGTGGTGCCCCTGCCAGCAATTTTCATTATTGTATTGTATGTGATCGCTTCGTGGTTTATGAACCGTACTATTACGGGGCGTAACATCTATGCCGTGGGTGGCAATCCCGAGGCCGCACGCGTTGCGGGCATCAAAAACCGGCATGTGCTGTTCTTTGCCTACATTGCTTGCGCGGTGTTCGCGACCGTCGCGGGCATCATCTTCATTTCCCGCACCAACTCCGCCCCCGCTACGCTTGGTAACAACCTGGAAATGAAGGCCATCATGGCGGCCGTGATCGGCGGTACCAGCGTCACCTACGGCGGCAAGGGTAAAATCTTCGGCACATTCCTGGGCGTAATCATTGTGGGGCTCATCACAAACGGGCTGGATTTGATGGGTGTTTCCGCCTACTATCAGCAGTTCATTCAGGGCGTGCTGGTGCTCACCGTTGTGATGCTGGAGGCCATCCGCTCCAACCACGCGGCAAAACAGCACTAAACATTAGCCAGCGGCCTCCTTTGGCACTGAAGGGAAGCGTATGACCTGTGAACTCGCTCACTTTTAGTGTTGCACCGTGTTTATCGGTCTGGTCATCTCCAGGTCGTTGTCGGTTATACCGAAGCGATTACAGGCCGGTCACTCGGTCACGACACCCATCTTCGGTGCCTTCACCCACCTTTATTGCACATCTTAAGCTTACTAGCACAATGGGGCCAGTATTCGTATCAATCAGGGGGGTTCTCACTTGACAAAAAATGCACTATACATCCAATCGGGCGGGCCAACCACGGTGATCAATGCATCCGCATTTGGGGTGATTCAGGAATGCAGGCGGCACGCGGACGAGATCGGTACGCTCTACGGCGTGCGCCACGGTGTGATCGGTTTGCTGAACGATGGTCTGGTGGATATTTTCGCTCTGGATCAGGAGCAGATACCGCTGTTGCCACAAACGCCGTCCATGGCGTTTGGCTCCTGCCGCTATCGCATCCCTGACGCTCAAACGGACGATACTGACTATAAAAAGGTGCTGGAGGCGCTGAGGGTGCACGATATCGGCTACCTGTTCTACAACGGCGGCAACGGCACGCTGTGCGCCTGTCACAACATGTACCGCTACCTGCAAAGCCAGGGGTACGATTGCAAGGTGATGGTCATCCCCAAAACCGTGGATAACGATATCGAGCACATCGACCACGCGCCGGGTTATCCCTCCACTGCGAGGCATGTTGCCATTACCATTGCGGAACTGGCGCACGATACCCGCTCGTACAACACCGATCTCATCACCATTGTGGAGGTGATGGGTCGAAACACCGGCTGGATTGCCGCCGCGACGCTGGCCGCCTGCAAGGAAGGCAACGGCCCAGACCTGATCTATGTGCCCGAGGTGGACTTTTCGCCCGAGAAGTTCATCGCCGATGTGCACGAGGTGTACGTCCGCAAGGGCAAATGCATGGCCGTAGTGGCCGAGGGCGTGCGCGACACAGACGGCAAATATCTGTTTGAGTATGGTACGGAAGATTTGAAAAATCCCGACCAGAACATGGGCGGCACGACCCCGTACCTGACCACGCTGTTGCGCGGGCACTTTGATTGTAAAATCCGGGGCATAGACCTTGGGCTGATGCAACGCTGCGCCATGCACGACGCATCGCCACTGGACATCCGCGAGGCTATCCGCCTGGGTGAGCGCGCCGTGGAGCAGGCCCTTTTGGGGATCAGCGACAAAATGGTTTCGCTGGAGCGGATATCCGGCGATCCCTACAGGATGCGGGAAACGCTGGTGGACATTACCGATGCCGCCGAGGGCGGCCACGCGATGCCGCTTACATACATAATGGCGGGCGGCAACTTTATCAGGCCGGAATTTCTAGCGTATATAGAGCCGCTGATCGGCGAGCTGCCACGGTACGCCAAACTCAATGTGGTAAAATAGCGGAGGTGCCGGTATGTATACATATAAGGAACTGGGGTTAAGCAACACAAGGACGATGTTTGAAAGGGCGTACAAAGAGGGGTACGCTGTGCCCGCGTTGAATTTTGTTTCTATCGAGCAGTTCAACGCCATTATCGACGCGTGCGAGGAAAAGCGCTCGCCGGTGATCCTGCTGGCCTCGCCTAACCTGCACCGGCAGCTGGGCGCTGAAATGCTGGCGCGTGTGGCGCAGGCGGGAGTGGACAGGCTAAAACATGAAGGTGCGGGCGAGGTGCCCGTGTCGCTTCATTTGGATCACGGTATGACGTACGAGCATTGCGCGCACGCCATCGAAACCGGGTTTTCCTCGGTGATGATTGACGGCAGCGCCCTGCCCTTTGAGGAGAACATTGCCCTCGCTCGCAAGGTGGTGGAATACGCCCACGAACGCAACGTGAGCGTGGAAGGCGAGCTCGGGGTTCTCTCCGGCGCGGAGGAAGACGGCGCACACGATGGCGGCTACTCCCACTATACCGACCCCAAAATGGTGGAGGAGTTTGTGTCCCGCACGGGCGTGGACAGCCTCGCCATTTCCATTGGCACCAGCCATGGGCTGGTGAAGATGAAGCCCAACCACGACGGCACGCTGCCGGAACTACGCTTTGACATCCTCGCGGATATCCAGAAGCGGCTGCCGGGCTTCCCGATTGTGCTGCATGGCGCATCTACCATTTTGCCCAAGTATGTGGAGATGATCAATCAGTTCGGCGGCAAGCTGGACGAAACCATCGGCATCCCGGAGGATCAGGTGGCAAAGGCGGCGAAGATGGCCGTATGCAAGGTGAACATCGCCTCCGACGGTTGGATTGGGGCGCTAGCGTTGACGCGAAAGATTTTGGCGGAGAATCCGGGTGCGATTGATAGCCGTGTATTCACGCTGAAGGTGCGGCCGGAGTTAAAAGATTTGTATTTGCACAAGATCGATATCATGGGTAGCGCGAACAAGGCCTAAGGGAGTAAAAGGGGGTCAAGGGATGAAATCCCTTGCGAGGTTTGGGGCAGCACCCCAAGCCACAGCACCCGCCAGTGAGCGAACAGCCGCGCAGCGGCTATAAGGTGAGCGAAACAGCAATCCACCTTGCTAAGCAACGGGGTACGGTGGAGCGCTGCACCACGCCCCGCCAAAGCGGCATGCCCCTTTGGAACCCTGGCTTTGCAACCCATCGGTATTTCCGAGAGATCAATAAAAGGCGGTAACGACAACCATGGCGAAACTGTACGTATGCCTCGAACTGGGCGGCACTCACCTGCGGCTGGGTATTGTGGCGGAGGATTTTACGCTGCTGCGTTTTGAAAAGCTCCCGACCGCCATCCTTTCGGAGGCGGAGGACAAAGTGGCCTGCCTTGCGGGGCTTTTGCAACCGCTGATTGATGAAGCGGGTCGCAAGAACGTGGTCGCCGTGAGCCTCGCGCTCGCCTCGCTGATGAACCGCGAGCGTAGCATGGTGTACTCTTCCCCCATGGTGCGCGGGTTTGACAACATTGAGCTGAAAAGCCTGCTGCAAAAAAAGCTCGGTCTGCCCGTGTACATGGAAAAGGATGTGAACATCCTGCTCCTGTACGAAATCAGGAAGCAATCATTGCCCTCGCAGGGGATTGTCGCGGGCATATTTCTGGGCACAGGACTTGGCAATGCCTTCTGTATCGACGGCAAGGTGTATCAGGGCTTTTCCGGTGTGGCATGCGAGCTGGGGCACATCCCGGTTTCCGGCCTGCACGAGCCCTGCGGCTGCGGCAAGGAAGGTTGCATTGAGCTCAAAGCTTGCGGCAGCCTGCTAACAAAGCTCGCCAGGGAATTTGGCTGTCGCGTGGAGGAACTGTTTGTGCTGCACGGGTTGGATGCGAAGTTGCGCGATGTGATCTGCCACTTTGCGTTGGCCATCGCCACCGAGGTGACGATCCTCGACCCAGCGTGCGTGCTGCTGGGCGGCGGAGTAATCCACATGCCTGCCTTTCCGCTGGAGGATATGCTCGCGCAGGTGCGCGCGAATGTGCGCACGCCCTACCCGAGGGATACGCTACGGTTTGAATATGCCTCCGGCGACAGCATGGCGGGGGTTGTGGGCGCGGCGATTTATGCGGCGAACAGGTAGTAAGCTCCATACAATTCTGTCTAACGTTTTCTATTGACTGTTGTGGGCTATCATGTTGACGCCAAACGATTCCTTAATGATTAAGGAATCGTCAGACTGTCAATAAAGCTCCAAGGGTTGTCGGAATCTTCCCGAACGCAGACTCGTACCTCCGCCTGATCACCACGTTTCTCATGGAATATGCGGAAGATTGGTCCATTTCCAGATCTTATCTTAGTGAAGAGTCAGTTCGTACCCTGTTACATCAAGCTGCCTGATTCATATTTTCGGCATGAAACCCTTGTTACTGTCTGGCTGTATCGTAACGGATTCCGGATTGGCTGTCAAGGGCGGCGTAGCCGTTCGTTTTACACTTGATAGGCAAGCCAGAATCCGTTATTCTCTGGCCAGCAGCATTGACACTTGGATATAAGCCGAGACTCATTCAACTTCGACCATGATTATTATTCCATTCCTAACCTCAAACTCAATGCTTCCATCCCGATGCACAGTCCCTTTCATCACCATCAGCGTCCAAAGCTGCTCATCCCAAGCATCCAGCATGAGCGGGCTAGTCGTTAGCGCGTCGATGAAACTTCGCAACTCTCGTTCGCGATTTACTTTTTCCGCACGCTCCGTATTCAGCTTTTC
>JAJFVI010000281.1 GCA_021371895.1 Eubacteriales bacterium
TACCCTCAAGATTGCCTGACGTGGCAGGGGGGGGCGGCAATTCAACTTGCAATCCACCGGGTTCAGGCAGCGTCTCCTTCGGTGATGTTGCGCACCCAGCGGCCGCGTTTGAGCGTGATCAGGCCGGGGATGACCCGCAGGCTCTGCAAGGCGTACATGACGGCTACCGCCGCAAGCATGGAAAGCTTTCCGGGCAGGAGAAACGCCATTAGGATGGCGGTATGACGCAGAGCGTCGCTTACGTTATACCGTTGCGGTAGCGCAAATGCCAGCATGCAGCACAGCGCGGTGCTGACCAGCCCGATCATCAGCGTGAGGGTGAACAACTTTTTACAATTGTCCCGGGCACGCGCCAGTTCTCCCGTGCCCAGCGCCCGAGTCCAGTCAGGGGCGGAGGGTTGAACGGATACGCTGCACGGGAACCCACCTTGCGTTATTTCCGCTATAAAAGGCGGCGGGCAATGGGAAAATCATCATACCGTAAACAATGTGCTTTGACAAGCCCGGCATCCGCGGCATTCCGGCCTGTACAACCCAATGCGCGTGAAACCCCTATGGCGCAACGCGCCGACTTGGTGTACAATCGTATAGTATCAATTCCTTGTGTGAAAAGGAACGGAGGACGGCATGGCATATCAGGCGCTTTACCGGCAATGGCGGCCGTTACAATTTGAAGAAGTCGTAGGGCAGGAGGCAATCGTCCGCACCTTGCGCAGGCAGGTGGAGACCGGGCGTATCGCCCACGCCTACCTGTTTTGCGGCTGCCGGGGTACGGGCAAGACGACGCTGGCGAAAATCATGAGCCGCGCCGTCAACTGTCTGCACCCAGCGCATGGCGATCCCTGCGGGGAATGCGAACCCTGCCGTGCGATCCTTGCGGAAAACACGCTGGACGTGCTGGAGCTGGACGCGGCCAGCAATAATAGCGTGGATAACGTGCGCGATCTGCTGGAGCAGGTGCGCTACCCCGCGCAGGTGGGCAAGTATAAGGTGTACATCATCGACGAGGTGCATATGCTCTCCTCAGCGGCATTCAACGCGCTGCTCAAAACGCTGGAAGAACCGCCCGAGCACGTGGTGTTCATCCTTGCGACCACGGAACCCCAGCGCATTCCCGCTACTATTTTAAGCCGCGTGCAGCGCTTTGATTTTGGGCGTATTCCCATGCCGCTGATGATCGCGCGCATGGAACAGGCGCTGGCGCAGTTGGGCGTTACAGCCGAGCCCGAGGCCCTGCGCATGGTGGCGCGTGCCGCGGAAGGCGCGTTGCGCGACGCGTTCAGCATTTTGGACATGTGCGTTTCCGCCGCGACGGAGGGCACCCTGCCGGAGGCTGTTGTGCGGGATGTGCTGGGCGCGAGCGACCGCGATTTTCTGTTCTCCTTCGGTGATAAACTGGCGGCGGGCGACACCGCGGGCGTGATGGAGCAGATCGATGTTCTGATGCGTTCCGGCCGCGAGCCGCAGGTGTTTCTGCGGGAGATGGCGCGCCACCTGCGCGCGCTGCTGACTGTAAAAGCGGTGGGAGAGCGTGCGGCTGCGCTATTGGAAGTGACCCAGGAGGATGAGAAACGCTACCGCACGCAGGCGGAAGCCTTTACGCAGGAGCGACTTTTGCGGATGACCGAGGGATTTATGCGCGCCGAAAGCGAGATGCGCTATGCCTCCTCGCCCCGCATGGGGTTGGAGATCGCGGCGCTGGAAGCCTGCGGGGAAAACAGGGGCGTGGATGCGGCGGCGCTGCTGGAAAGAATCGCGGCGCTGGAAGCCGGGTTGAAGGCGCTGGCCGAGGCGCCGGAGCAAAGGGCGTACGCCGCGCCCACAGCGCCGAAGACTCAAAGGGAGCAAGCGGTAAAGACAGAAGCGGATGACGCACCCAAACCCGTCATAAACCCCCAAGCTGTGCCGCAGGAAAAACCAGCGCCTACGGAGGATAAGGAGATCTGGGATAAGACGATGCAGCTGCTTGCCAAAACCGATCCGCCGATTTTCGGGCTGTTGAAGAAAGAGCGGTTTCTGGGCGCGGTGGGTGATGTGTACCGGGTGCAGGTCGCCTTTGTGCGAAAGGACTTTACCTACCTGCAGCTCAACAGAGAAAACCGACGGGAGGCCATCGCAAAAGCACTTACGCAGGTCGCCGGAAGGCCGCTGCACTTTGAGGCGACGCTGGAGGACGAGGGCAGCGCCAAGCGGCAAAACGATCTGCGGGACGAAAACGAGCGAACGCTGATTCATACTTTCGGGCGGGACGCGGTGCAGATCGACGATGAGGACGCTCCGTCGTAAGGGCGGCAGATACGAATAAATGAACGGATACGGAGGGCACGCCTTGAAAAAGACGAGTTGGACGGCGGGGCGCGGACGCGAGGACGGCATCCACTTTAAGCACGACCTGGGACAACATTTCCTTTACGACACAGCGCTCCTGCGCTCACTGGTACGGCGCGCGGGTGTGCAAAAAACCGACCGGGTGCTGGAGATCGGGCCCGGGGCGGGTACGCTGACCGTTTGTCTGTGTGAGGCCGCCGAGCGCGTGATCGCTGTCGAGGTGGACGAGGCGGTGATTCCTTTTCTCAAAGTCGCAACCGAGAGCTTCGGAAACGTGGAGATTCTGCGGGGGGACATCCGCAAGATGAACCTGCGCGCGATATCCGATATGCTGGGGGAAGGCTGGCTGGTGGTGGCAAACATCCCCTACAACATCACCACCCCTATTTTTGAACTGTTCTGGGGCAGCGGGCTGCCGGTAAAGCAGATGTCGGTGATGGTACAAAAGGAAGTGGCGCAGAAGCTGACTGCGCAACCTGGGCAATCGGCCTATGGGCTCGCCTCCGTGCGCTGCCAGTACTATTGCCGACCTGAGATTTTAGCTACGGTGCCCGCCGCCGCCTTCACGCCGCCGCCCAAGGTGGACAGCGCCTTTATCAATCTGGTTTTTCGTGACCGCCCACCCGCGCTCGTTACGGACGAGGCGCTGCTGTGGCAATACGTGCGTGCGGGCTTTAACCAGCGCCGCAAGACCCTGCTAAACGCCTTAAAGGGCGCCGCGCCGCCGGAGAACGTGCGCGCGGCGCTGGAAACGATGGGGCTTCCCACGACGGTACGGGGAGAAGCGCTGGACGTGAAGCAGTGGATTACTTTGGCCAATGCGCTGGTATAGCCGACCATCCTGTATCCTTCGTGTGCAACGCAGGATGGGAAAGGCAATCTTGCAATTTTAGGCGCGCCTGTACACGGGGACGACTACCCATGCGCCTTGTATGCCCAAATTCCGGGATGTTCACAAACGAGCGGAATATGCTTTAAACGGTGCGGGAGCACCGTTTTGTGATTAAATATTGGTATGTGTGCGACACCTGTACGAAACGGGAGAATTCATTCCACTTGTGAAAGGCTAAACAATTTTTATTTTTGTGCAGGAGTTTTGAAGTGAATGGAGAATTATTTGAATTAGGGCGGAATTGTGCCATTTCGACCAAAACATTACCACAACGGCGGCATGAACCGCCTGGAAGCCCCCGGCTTCCATATTATGAACTCCAAGGAGGAAACAAACATGAGTCTGGACCTGTCTTATCTGGGTATCATCGAATCCAAGGCTGTTTACCGCAACCTGACCGTCGGTAAACTGACCGAGATCGCACTTGCGCGTGGCGAAGGCAAACTAAGTAATACCGGTGCACTGGTTGTGATGACCGGCAAATACACCGGTCGTTCGCCTGAGGACCGTTTCGTGGTCGACGAGCCTTCTATCCATGACGAAATTGCCTGGGGCAAGGTGAATGTGCCCATCAGCATCGAAAAGTTCGACAACATCTACCGCAAGATGATTGCCTACCTGCAGAACCGCGAAGTTTTCGTGTTCGACGGCTTTGCGGGCGCCGATTCTAAATACCGCATCGGCGTGCGCGTGGTAAACGAACTGGCAAGCCAGAACATGTTCATGCACCAGTTGCTGTTGCGTCCCACGGAAGCGGAGCTGGATAGCTTCAAGTCCGACTTCACCATTATTGCAGCCCCCGGTCTTAAGTGCATCCCCGCGCTGGATGGCACCCGCAGCGAAGCTGCTATCATCGTAAGCTTTGAGCGTAAAATCGTTCTGGTAGCGGGCAGCCAGTATGCCGGTGAAATTAAGAAAAGTGTGTTCAGCATCATGAACTACCTGCTGCCCAAGCAAGGTATCTTCTCCATGCATTGCTCAGCCAATGTGGGCGCGGACGGAGATAGCGCTATCTTCTTCGGCCTTTCCGGCACCGGCAAGACCACCCTGTCCGCCGACCCCAACCGCAAGTTGGTCGGCGACGATGAACACGGTTGGAGCGAAGACGGCGTGTTCAACATTGAAGGCGGTTGCTATGCCAAGTGCATCAACCTGTCCAAGGAACATGAGCCGGAAATCTACGGCGCGATCAAGTTTGGCGCGCTGGTGGAGAACGTGACCATGGATCCCGACACGCGTGAGTTTGATTTTACCGACGAGAGCGTAACCGAGAATACCCGCGTGGGCTATCCGGTGGATTTCATCAGCAATGCGGAGCTCAGCGGCAAGGCGCCCACGCCCAAGACGGTCATCTTCCTTACGGCGGACGCGTTTGGGGTGCTGCCCCCTGTGAGCAAACTGGGTCGCGAAGCGGCTATGTACCACTATGTGAGCGGCTACACCGCCCGGCTGGCTGGCACCGAGCGCGGTGTTACCGAGCCGCAGGCGACTTTCTCCACTTGCTTTGGTGCTCCGTTCCTGCCCCTGCCTGCCAGCAAGTATGCTGAGCTGCTGGGCAAGTACGTGGATATGAGCGGCGCGAATGTCTACCTTGTTAATACCGGCTGGGCCGGCGGCCCCGCTGGAAACGGTGGCAACCGCATGAAGCTGCCCCTGACCCGCGCCATGGTCACCGCGTGCCTCAACGGCGAACTGGAGAAGAGCGAGTTCGAGCTCGACCCCATCTTTAACGTTATGGTACCCAAGACCTGCCCGGGCGTGCCTGCCGAAGTGCTGAATCCCCGCATGTTCTGGGCGGATAAGGATGCCTATGATGATTCCGCCAAGAAGCTGGCCGGTATGTTCCGCAAGAACTTCGAAAAGTACACCAACATGAGCCAGGCGATCATCGACGCCGGCCCGAAAGCTTAATCCGCTTTCGAGTAAGCATCGGCCGTCCGGTTTGCGAGAATCGGGCGGCTTTTTTCTATCTTGCTGGCGGCGTAAGGGAAGACCAACGGGGGGGCATAACCATGCGAAAAGTCGGATGGGTGTGGCGCGGACTTCGGTTTGGGATGCTGCTGCAGCTCGCGGTCGGGCCGGTATGCCTGCTTACGTTAAGCGCGGCGGGCACGCGGGGGTTCTGGCCCGCGATGTCGCTGGTTGCGGCGGTTACGCTGGCGGATGCCTTTTACGTCTTTCTTTCCTCTCTGGGAGTGGCGGCTATTCTGGGTCGCCCCAGGGTGAAGGCTGTTATGAAGGCGCTGGGCGGCGGCGTGCTGATCCTATTTGGGCTGGACGCTGCGCTGGGTGTGCTGGGCGTTCCATTATTGCCCGGCGTGAGCCTGTTTTCGGTCTCGGCGGATGCGAACCTGTTTTGGCAGGGGCTGATCGTGACCCTGTCCAATCCCCTGACGATTCTGTTCTGGGGCGGTATGTTGACTGCGCGGGTGATGGAGAATCCCTGGAGCCGCGCGGAGCTTTCTTCTTTCGCGGCGGGTTGCGTGCTGGCTACTCTGCTCTTCCTGACGGCGATTGCGGCGCTGGGCAGCTGCTTTACCGGCCGGGTGCCCGAGGCGGTGATCAAGGGTTTGAACGTTGGGGTCGGCATAGCGCTGATCTACTTCGGGCTGAGACTTTGGCTGAAAAAAGAAAAGGAAGCTCCACCCGCGTCACATGCGGACATAGCTTGCTGAGAAAACCTTATCCATTAGAAGAGGCATCGGAGGGTCGCAACCTTTCGACCGCATTCGTATCGTCCGGCTTTTCCAGCCGCGCAGTCGTCACAGGCTGCACTACCATTTGCCTGCTCGCTTCGCTACTCGCCTGCGGGTTGTTTTCACCTTCGGTGAAGTGCCCACTAAGTGCCACTTCCCACCGGTGCCAAGCGGGCATGGAGTTTGCGGCTTTGCCGCGAATAGAACCCGAAGCTTAGAAAAGTGGCTCTGCCACTTATATGACAGTCTGCGCCCGCGTCGCACGCGGGCTTTTTTATTCTTCTGCTTCGATTCCAAACGGATTTCTCAAGAAAAAACAAGCTAAATTCTCATATGATTCTCATGAAACCATAAATCCCTTCTCAAGCATCGGCATCGGGAATGTGCTACGCTATGCACGTACCAAAGAAACACAGACGCCGACGAGGAGGAAACCGAAATGGATCGCACGCAACGCCGCGATAAACGCTTTTTCAGCATTCTGTACCGCACGCGCTTCCGGGTCAGCAAAAATGGGGAAACCGTGGTGAACCTGTCCATGCTGTTCTCTATCATCGCGCTGCTGAGCGCCCCGTGGCTGGTGATCCTGGGACTGTTGGCCGCGCTGGCCATGGGCTACCGCTTCTCCGTGGATCATAACGGGCTGGGGTTTGAGCAGAACTTCGACGACGTGGTGCGGGGCGCGGCGGGTAACGTTAAGCATGTGCTGGAATCCGTAACTGAAAAACGCTGATACTTCCCACAGGAAAAGAACGAAGCATAACAAGGAGGAAATAATCATGGAAAACAACACGCAAACTAACGGCAACGAGAAAACCGGACTCTTTAGCTTTCTGTACCGCACGCGCATCGTGGTGAGCAAGGGAGAAACCACCATTGTCAACCTTTCAGTGCTCTTCTCCATCATCGCGCTGTTGTGCGCACCGTGGCTGGTGGTCATCGGTGCGATCGTAGCGCTGGTGCTGGGCTACCGCTTCTCCATCAGCCACAACGCCGCAGGCTTCGCCAAGGACTTTGAACATGTCGTCAAAGATGCGGCCAGCAATGTAAAGCACGCGGTGGAAAACGTGACGAACAAGAAGGAAACGACCGACGAACCGTCACAGCCGGATCACGACAAGGATGCGTAAGCTATACGGGAGGAAACGCGCATGACCAACGACGCTATCGGCCCCGAAGGCAGTTACTTCGAGGCGCAGGAAAAGGAAAGAACGCAGGAGAACGAGCAGAAATGGAACGCTGTCTATCCGATATTCATTACGTTTCTGTATCTGATGCTGGGGTTCTCGTTTCACCTGTGGCATCCGGGTTGGCTGGTGTTCATGACCATTCCGCTTTACTACATGAAGCCGAAAACCACCGCGGAGCGGTGGCTCAACCCCGTGATGATCACCTTGATCTTTCTGGTGCTGGGTCTTTTCTTCGGGCTCTGGCACCCGGCGTGGATGTTGTTTTTGGTGATTCCGGTCGCCGCAATTCTGCAAAAGAATAGCACGGACACCGCGAAAGACGCCGATGTTTGAACCAAAACATAGCAAACAGGTTCGGAACAACGTTTCCGAACCTGTTTGCTATGTTCATCTGACGGCGTTCCGATCCGAAGGGTTGGGTTACGATTTTCAAAGGTTTGGGTATAGGCGGGGAAAGATGACGTCAACCGAGCGTTTCATCCGCCCTGCTTATTCCATGGCGGTTGGGCCAATTTCGCGGTTGCGGTAACATAAATCCGTTCTTTCCAAAAACCCGCGCTTCTCCCAAAACTCGTTGGCGATGAGGTTTTGCCGGAATGCCACCAGCGCCGCCTTATGGATTCCCTCCTGTACAAGTGCTGCCACAACGCAATCCACCAGCCGACAGCCGATACCTTGTCCACGTTCGGTCAGCGCCACGGCGGCATGGTAGATAAACCCGCGCCGCCCGTCATGACCACCTAATATCGCGCCGACGATACGGCCTTCGCTTTCCGCCACAAAGCAAGTACGGGGGTTGCGGGCCAGATAGCGGGCGATCCCTTCGCGGGAATCGTCCGCTTCGTTCATGCCCATGCCGGTCGTGCCTACCCAGAGGGCGTAAACGTTGTCGTAATCCCCAAGGTTCATCAGGCGAATGGTCAAATGAATCAACTCCTTAAAGGCAGAGTAGGGGATGGTTCAAGCGTGCGGCGGCGCGGCGGGGATGCGCGGGAAATTCCATTTGTAATGGGAAGCCAACCCGCGAATCGCCACCGTGACGGCTGTGGATACAAGCGTCGCGGTTGCCGCGGGCAGAAAGCCGATCATGATCAGATAGACACATGCGCCAATGAGGGCGGCGACTGCGTAGATGTGCTTTACCAGCACGTTGGGCAGTTCGCCGGCCATGATGTCGCGCAGCACGCCCCCGCCCGTACCGGTGAGCAGCGCGACGAAAATAGGCAGGAACACCGAGCCTTCCGGGTACGCGCGCATGGCGGTAGCCACGCCGCTTGCGGTAAATACGCCCAGCCCGATCGCGTCGGTATACAGCAGGATTTGCCTGTACAGGTTCCGCCTCTTTTCCGAGGGCTGGCGGGGGTGAAAGTATTGCACGGCAAAGAACAGGGTGCTGGTCCCAATGGCGATCAGCGCGAACGTCGGATCCCGCAGCATCTGCGGGGGCGATATGCCCAGCACGATGTCCCGCAGGCACCCGCCGCCCACCGCGGCGGAAAGGCCTAGAATGTTGACGCCGAAAAGATCCATACCCTTGCGGATCGCGATGATCGCTCCGGAGAGGGCGAATGCGACGACGCCTATGAATTCAACCGCTAAAAACGGATCACTCATGGAGAAGCCCCTTTCTTTGCGCGCCGATGCTGGAAATCGATGGCATCATAACATGGGAACGGCAGGCTGGCAAGCGTTTTTTATGTGTCTGTGAAAACGACGAAAAGTATTTGATAAAAGGGATTTCGCCTCTATCCGCCTTTGGGGGCGGGAAGAGGAACGTTTATTTTCGCGCGGAGTACATATAGGCAAAACGAGGCGGCATAAGGATTCACGTTGATGAGGATAGCACAATGGGAGCGTTTGCGACCGTAATACGGGGTTGACAAGCGAACCAAAGTCAATATAATTAGTTTGTCTAACGAATAAGATTGCGAATGGGAGCGTGTACGATGGATGAATTCAGTCAGCAGCTCAACCAACTGCTGATGAGCACTTACCGGGACGTCGGCAAGCTGGAAGAGGGGATGCTCCACTCGGTCAGCGGCATGGATGTGTCCATCGGGGAACTGCATTTGCTGGAGGCCATCGGGGAGAACCGGGAGCGCGGCGTGCTGCTTTGTGAGCTGGCACAGCGCGTGGAACTGACACCCCCCACCGTTACGGTGGCCGTGAACAAGCTGGCGTTCAAGGGCTACGTGCAAAAGACCCGGTCGACGCAGGACAAACGGAGCATCATCGTCACGCTGACCCGCCTGGGCAAGAAAATCAACGCAGCGCACCGCTATTTTCACGAACAGATGGTGCGCAGTATTGAGAGGCTTCTTTCGATCGACGAGCGCGAAGGATTGCTGCACGGCATGCGGTCGCTCAACGCCTTTTTTAAGGACGCGCTTATAGATCAGGAGCGTAAGGACGCGGACGAAGTTTCCGGGAACGACGCGCAAGAAGAAAGAGTGTGAACGAATGAATATACGCGCCTTGGGACACGCGTTACCCCAAAAAATCGTCACCAACCGCGATCTTGCGCAGATTCTGGATACGTCGGACGAGTGGATACAAACGCACACAGGCATCCGCAGCCGCCGCATCCTGAGCGGTGAGGAAACGATCAGCGGTCTGGGCGCGCAGGCCGTACAGATGGCGCTTACACGCGCCGGGCTTACGATTGCGGACGTGGATTACATACTCTGCTCCACCGTGCGCGGGGAGATGTTCTTTCCTTCCACCGCCTGCCTGATCGCGCAAAAGCTGGGCGCAACCTGCCCCTGCCTGGACATTAACGCAGGCTGTACCGGCTTTCTGTACGCGCTGGATCTGGCCGACGCTATGATCGCCGCCGGAAAGGTTGACCGAGTGCTGGTCGTATGCGCCGAACAGATTTCCAAGGTGACCGACTGGACGGATCGCAGCACCTGCGTGCTCTTTGGGGATGCGGCGGGCGTCGCACTGTGCGAGCGGGGTGAGAACCTGAAAACCGTGCGGCTGTCGGCGGAGAGCGACCCGGAACCCCTGCACGCGTGGCCAAGCGGCGGCAACTGCCCGTTTGACGATCACATCGCCAAGGAGCATCTTTTGTACATGAACGGGCAGGAGATCTTCAAGTTCGCCGTCACCCGTTCGCTGCGCGATATCGGCATGGTGCTGGACGATTGCGGCCTGACCGTCGACGCAGTCGATTCCTTTGTGCTTCATCAGGCGAACCGCCGCATCCTGGATGCGGTGCGTACCCGTCTGAAGCAATCCGCGGAGAAGTTTCCCATCAACATTACCACGCACGGAAACACCTCCTCCGCGTGTATCCCCGTCCTGCTGTCCGAAATGGTGGAGGACGGCCGCCTCCGAAGGGGGCAAACGCTTGTGCTCAGCGCGTTCGGCGCGGGGCTTACCACAGGAGCAGCGGTGCTGCAATACTGATTTGGAGGGAATTTTATGACGACTTTTGAAACCATCGCGAAACTGCTGGCGGAAGCCAAGGATCTGGACGTTGCCACAATCAAACCCGAAATGACCTTTGCCGATCTGGGGCTGGACAGCCTGGACGTGGCTGAGCTTGTGATGAATCTGGAGGACGAACTGGACGTGTCCATCGAAATCAACCCGTCGTTGAAAACGGTGCAGGACGTGGCCGCACTTGTGGATGAGCAGAAGAAATGATGACCTCCGTACTTTGCGAGGCCCTCGGGCTTCGCTACCCGATTTTTCAGGGCGGCATGGCGTGGGTTTCCGAGGCTGGGCTGGCCGCGGCGGTTTCCAACGCGGGCGGACTGGGCGTGATCTCCGCCATGAATCTGGACGGGGATTATCTACGCACACAGATTCGTAAATGCCGCACGCTTACGGATCGGCCCTTTGGGGTCAACATTATGCTCATGTCGCCGCACGTCAGGGAAGTGGCGCGTGTGTGTGTTGAGGAGAGGCCCGCTGTGGTTACCACAGGAGCCGGCCTTCCCAATGCTTACATGAAGGATTGGATCGCTGCGGGCATCCGGGTAATTCCCGTGGTTCCTTCCACCGCCATGGCAAGGCTGGTGGAACGTGCGGGCGCTTTCGCCGTGATTGCCGAGGGCGGCGAATCCGGCGGGCACGTAGGCGACCTGTCCACGATGACGCTTGTGCCGCAGGTGGCCGACGCGGTTAAAATCCCCGTGCTCGCGGCCGGCGGCATCGCGGACGGGCGTGGCGTGGCAGCGGCGATGATGCTGGGCGCATCGGGCGTGCAGTGCGGCACCGTGTTCCTCTGCGCCACGGAGTGCGCCGTACATGAAACGTATAAACAAAAGGTGATCGCGGCCGGGGACATTGACACCGTCGTCACCGGCAAGCGCCTGGGCCATGCCGTGCGCAGCCTCAAGACCCCCTTCACCCGCCGGTATCTGGAAAAGGAATACGATCCCGACATCTCCGGAGACGAGCTGGAAGCGCTGGGCGTGGGCGCGTTGCGCAAGGCTGCGATGGAGGGGGACGTGGATAACGGGTGTTTCCTCGCCGGGCAGGCGGCGGCCATGGTGCATGCCGTGCGGCCCGCCGCGGAGATCATCCAGCAAATGTTTGCCGAGGCGGAAACGCTATTGCGGGGGGCGCCCCAATGGGTAAAATAGCCTTTCTGTTCGCGGGGCAGGGCGCGCAGTACGCCGGTATGGCAAAAAGTCTGTACGAAAGCTCCTCCGCGGCAAGAACGATTCTGGATGAGGCCGAGCGCCTGCGGCCCGGCACGCTGGAATTGTGTTTTACCGGTACGAAGGAGCAGTTGAGCCTCACGGAAAACACCCAGCCCTGCCTGATGGCGGTGGATTGCGCCTGTGACGCGGCACTGCGGGAAGCCGGCGTACGACCGGACGGCCTTGCGGGTTTCTCGCTGGGAGAACTCGCGGCGCTGGCATCCGGCGGCATGCTTCCTTTCCGGGAGGCGTTTACGCTCACGGTCACGCGGGCGGAGCTGATGGCCCGCTGCGCCCGACGCTTCGACAGCGGCATGATCGCCGTGCTCAGGCTGCCCGACGACACCGTGGAAGCGATTTGCCGGGAAACCAACGCCTATCCGGTCAACTACAACTGCCCCGGGCAGGTCGTATGCGCGCTGCTGAAAAGCGATTTTCCCGCCTTTACCGAAGCGGTGCAGGCAGCGGGCGGCCGCGCACTTCCGCTGGCCGTGGGGGGCGGTTTCCACAGCCCGTTTATGCGGGAGGCGGCGGAGGGTCTCAGGGCCTATGCCGATACGCTCACTTTCCGGGATTCGGCCGTGCCCCTGTACGCAAACGCGACAAACCGCCCCTATACGGCGGCGCAAGCCGCGGCGCTGCTTTCGGCGCAGGTGGAAAGCCCCGTGCGCTGGGCGGAACTGATCCGCCTGATGCAGGCCGATGGATACACGGCGTTCGTCGAGCTCGGCGCGGGGAAAACCCTGGGCGGGCTGATGGCAAAAATCGGCGGCGCGCAGATCGTCGCCCACGTGGAGGACGCCGAATCTCTCGCCGAAACTTTCGCTATGTTATAATGTAAGGAGGAATCCGCATGTTTACGGGGAAAACGGCGCTCGTCACCGGCGGCAGCCGCGGCATCGGGCGGGCAATCTGCCTGGCGCTGGCCAAGCGCGGGGCTTCGATCGCGCTGGTGTACGCCGGCAACGAGCAAAAGGCCGCCGAAACCCAAGCCGAACTTACGCTGCTGGGCGCGACCGCCAAAGCCTACCGCTGCGACGTGGCGGATTTCGCCGCCACCGGGGAACTGGTGAAGGCTGTGACGGCCGATTTTGGCGGTATTGATCTGCTGATCAACAACGCTGGTATCACGCGGGATGGACTTGTGATGCGGATGAGCGAGCAGGACTTCGACGACGTCATCGCCGTGAATCTGAAAGGCGCTTTCAACCTTATCCGTCATACCAGCGCTGGATTCCTGCGTAAAAAGGCGGGCCGGATCATTAACGTTACGTCCGTTGCCGGGCTGATGGGCAACGCCGGACAGGCCAACTACGCCGCCGCCAAGGCGGGACTGGTGGGGCTGACCAAAACAATCGCCCGGGAGCTGGGTTCCCGCGGCATCACCTGCAACGCGGTCGCGCCCGGCTTTATCCGCACGGATATGACCGCGGGGCTGGACGCGCGCATTCTGGATACTGTGCAGCAGAATGTTCCTTTGCACCGCCTGGGCGAACCGGAGGACGTGGCCGGGGTTGTCACGTTCCTGTGCTCTCCGGACGCGGCTTACATTACCGGGCAGGTGATTCAGGTAGACGGTGGGCTGCGCATGTAAGCTGACCGTCAAAGCGAGTGTTTCTTTTTTACCATAACAGGTTCGCAAGCCGCCGCGCAGCCCGACGGCTTCTGGCTTCCGCAGGGAATGACGACCCTCCAACACCTTGCGCGCATTTGCATGCCGAACGTTTTGGTGGTATCGTATTCCATGGAAATGTTTAATATTGCACTTATCGGGAACACAGCAGGGAGGACATGAGCATGAATCGTGTCGTCATCACAGGGGTGGGCGTGGTTACGCCCGTGGGGTTGAACGTTACGGATTTCTGGCAGGCGCTCATCAGCGGCACCAGCGGCATCGGCCCGATAACGGGGTTTGACGCCTCCGGACTCAAGGCCAAGTATGGTGCGGAACTGAAAGACTTCGACCCGGCTGTCTACGGTATGGACAAAAACGCCGCGCGTAAGCTGGACCCGTTTGCGCAGTACGCGCTGGCGGCGGCGATGCAGGCGATGGAGCAAAGCGGGCTGAAGACGGGCGAGAATATCGCGCCGGAAGAGCTGGGGGTTTACATCGGCTCCGGCATCGGCGGGATGCAGACGTTCGTGGAGGAGACGCGCAAGTGTATCGAGCGCGGGCTTGAGCGGGTGTCGCCGCATTTCATCCCCAAGATGATCGCCAACATGGCCACGGGCCACGTGGCCATCGCCTACGGCGCGCAGGGCCCGTCCCTGGCGGTGATGACGGCGTGCGCCACCTCCACGCACGCTATCGGCGAGGCTTTTCACGCTATCAAAGCGGGTTACGCTACGGCGATTCTGGCCGGTGGAGCCGAAGCAGCGCTCTGCCCGCTGGCGGTGGGCGGGTTTACCAACTGCATGGCGCTTTCCACCGCCGAAGACCCGGCGCTGGCCAGCATTCCCTTCGACCGCCGCCGCTCCGGTTTCGTGATGGGCGAAGGCGCGGGCGTGCTCGTACTGGAAAGCGAAAGCCACGCCAGAGCGCGCGGCGCGGAGATTTTAGGCGAAATCTGCGGCTACGGCAACACCTGCGACGCTTACCATGTCACCGCGCCCCATCCCGAGGCGGTCGCGGCGGCGCGCGCGATCAAGCTCGCGCTTACCGAGGCGGAATGGAAGGAGGAGGAAAGCGTGTACATCAACGCGCACGGCACCGGAACGCCGCTCAACGACGTAAGTGAAACCAAGGCTATCACAAAAGCCATGGGAGAGGACGCCGCGCGGCGCGCGATGATCTCCTCCACCAAGAGCGAAACAGGACATATGCTGGGCGCGGCGGGCGCGGTGGAGTGTATAGCGGCGCTGTGGGCCCTGCGCAGCGGCGTACTGCCGCCCACCATCGGACTAACCGAACCGGATCCCGAATGCGATCTGGATTACATACCGCTTGTCAGCCGCGAGGCGCACTGCGACCTGGCGCTGAGTATATCGCTGGGATTCGGCGGTCATAACGGCTGCGTTGCGTTACGGAGGGTGAGAACATGAATATCGAAGAGATCAAAGCATTGGCCGAAGTGCTGAAGAAATTTGAACTCACGGTGCTGGAATACGCGCAGGGCGATACGCGCATCCGGCTGGAGCGCGCCTGCGCGTGCCCGGCCATGCCCGCGCAATCCGTGCCCGGCGAGTCGGTGGTTTTGGTGCGACCGTCGGCGGAAGAAAAGAACGATTTCAACAACATGTGCGAGGTCAAATCCCCTATGGTCGGCGTATTCTACGCGGCGCCCTCGCCTGAGGCCAAACCTTTCGTGAAGGTCGGCGACATGGTGGAAAAAGGGCAGATCGTATGCCTGATCGAAGCCATGAAGCTGATGAACGACATCACAGCTCCGGTTTCCGGCAGAATTGTGGACATCTGCGCTCAGGACGGCGCGGTGCTGGAATACGGGCAGACCATTCTGAAAATCGTATAGGGGAATGAGCCGTATGAACAGGGACGAGATGAAACGCTATTTACCCCACCGCGAGCCCATGCTGCTGGTAGATGAAACGGATATCCGCGGGGATACGGCTTATGGCCGCTACTTTGTGCGGGGCGACGAATGGTTTTTACAGGGGCATTTCCCCGGCAATCCCGTGGTGCCCGGCGTGGTGCTGTGCGAGATGATCGGGCAAAACTGCGCGATGCTGCTGGGGGATAAGCTGATTGGAAAGGCGACGCTGTTTACCGGCATAAAACAGGTTAAATTTCGCAAATCTGTACGCCCGGGGGACACTGTGGAGCTGAAGGCGCGCATTATACGGCAAAACGGTCCATTTTTCGTTGCGCAGGGGAGCGCGTTGCTGGACGGACAGGTGGCCGCACAGGGGGAGTTCTCCTTTGCGCTGATCGCCGAGGACGAAGCCCAGGCAACGTAAGCGCTGTGCGTGCAAGACTGCGCCCCGTCCGCAATGGGATCCGCAACTTTTTTACACTCAGAGGGAGGCTCTATGTTCTCCAAAATCCTGATTGCCAACCGGGGAGAAATCGCCT
>JAJFVI010000289.1 GCA_021371895.1 Eubacteriales bacterium
TCCGCACATGGTGCTCCATTTTGACGTCGGTCGTCAAAAAAGCGTTGCCGCTCTGGAGAAGGCGATGCTGGACGACCAGAAGATTTTTCTGGTTGCGCAAAAAGACTCGGACGCGGAAGACCCTTCCCGTGATGATCTATATACGGTCGGCACTATCGCGGTTATCAAACAGGTGCTCAACCTGCCGGGAGACAGCATCCGCGTGCTGGTGGAAGGTGAGCGGCGCGCGACACTGGAGACGGTGGAGCAGTTAGAGCCTTTTATGCTGGCGGTTGTACGGCCTGTTCGCCGCATCGCCGTGCGCGTAGATGACGAAATGACGGCGCTTATTCGCACTACCCACGAATTCTTTGCGGAGTACAGCAAAACCAGCATGCGCACCTCGCAGGAAACCCTGCACGCGGTTTTAGAGATGCAAAAGCCGGATCTGCTGGCCGATACCATCGCCGCCAACGTCCTTATCCAATTGGAGGACCGGCAGGCAATATTGGAAAAAATTAACGTTCGTGAGCGGCTGGAAGCTCTGTGCGCCGTCCTGCTTCGGGAAACACGGCTGTCGGAACTGGAGAAGACCGTGCAGGCGCGTGTAAAGCAGCAAATCGAGAAAAACCAGAAGGATTATTATCTGCGCGAGCAGATGAAAGCCATACAGACGGAGTTGGGCGATAAAGAAGCCACCGACGTAGACGAGCTTAAAGAAAAACTCAATGTGTCCCCGCTCAACGCCGAAGCGCGCCAGAAAGCCGAACGGGAACTGGAACGCATTACCCACATGGCACCGGGCACGCCGGAAATCGGCGTAAGCCGCACCTACGTGGAGTGGATTCTGGATCTTCCCTGGGGCGTCGTCACACAGGATAACCTTAACTTAAAGCGTGCCGCACGTGTGCTCAACCGAGATCATTTCGGGCTTACGAAAGTCAAGGAGCGAATTATCGAATACCTCGCGGTGCTCCGCATTAAAAAAGACATGAAAGGGCCTATTTTATGCTTTGTGGGCCCGCCGGGCGTGGGTAAAACCAGCATCGTGCGCGCCGTCGCCGAAGCGGTGAATCGCAAGTTTGTACAGATGTCGCTGGGCGGCGTTCGGGACGAAGCCGAGATACGCGGACACCGCCGCACCTACGTGGGCGCGATTCCCGGCCGCATCATCGAGGGGATGAAGCGCGCCGGCAGCCTGAACCCCGTGTTCCTGTTTGACGAAATTGATAAAATGAGCAGCGATTATCGCGGCGATCCGGCCTCCGCCTTGCTGGAAGTTCTGGACGCGGAACAGAATTTCGCTTTCCGCGATCATTACATGGAACTGCCTTTCGACCTGAGCCGGGTGATGTTCATCACCACCGCCAACACGGTCGATACCATCCCGCCCGCGCTTCTGGACAGGCTGGAGATCATCGAGGTGCCCAGCTATACGGACGAGGATAAGCTGATGATTGGCCGCAAACACCTTTTACCCAAGCAGGTGAAAGCCCACGGGCTGCCCGCCGGAAGTGTGGTTGTCGGCGAACGGGTGATGCGGGAGATCATCGAAGGGTACACGCGGGAAGCCGGCGTACGCACGCTGGAAAGGACACTGGCGCGCGTGGTGCGCAAATCCGCCGTGGAGATACTGGAAACGAAGGTCGACGCGGTAACGATAACCGATCGCAAGCTTAAGGAATACCTGGGCGCGGTACAGTACCTGCGCGAGCCGACCGAGAAAAGGGATATTGTCGGCGTCGTCAACGGGTTGGCGGTTACCTCGGTGGGTGGCGAAACCCTTGCGGTGGAATGCAGCATCATGCAGGGCACGGGCGCGCTGCAGCTGACCGGTAAACTGGGGGACGTTATGCAGGAAAGCGCGAAAGCCGCGCTCTCCTGGGTACGCGCGCACAGCGAACCGTGGGGCATAAACGCCGAGTTTTACAAAACACACGACATCCATATCCACGTGCCCGAAGGCGCCGTTCCCAAGGATGGCCCTTCTGCGGGCGTGGCGATGATTACGGCACTGACGAGCGCGCTGACGAACATCCCCGTAAGGCAGGAAGTCGCCATGACCGGGGAAATTACCCTGCGCGGGCGGGTATTGCCCATCGGCGGCTTGAAGGAAAAACTGCTGGCGGCTTACCGGGCAGGGTTGAAGATCGTGCTCGTCCCGGCGGAGAACCGTAAAGATCTGGAAGAGATTCCGCTTAACGTACTGCAAAAGCTGCAGGTCGTGTTTGTGGAGCAGGCAGACGAGGTGCTCCTTCGCGCCCTTGCGGGCCCGTTGCCCACTGCGCTCCTGCCCGGCGCAGCGATTGCCGTACTGGCAGCTCCCACCACCGTACCCACCGCCTACCGGGGTACATGACGATGGAAATTAAATCCGCAACGTTCGTTACCAGCCTGGCACAGTATACGGAGGAGCCGCCCGTTACCCTGCCGCAGCTGGCGGTGGTAGGCAAGAGCAACGTGGGCAAAAGCTCGCTGATCAACGCGCTTTGCAACCGTAACAAGCTTTGCAAAACCAGCTCCACCCCCGGCAAAACCAGACTGATCAACGTGTTTCTGATCAATGATGACTTCCATCTGGTGGATTTGCCCGGCTTTGGCTTTGCCAAGGTGAATAAAGCGGAAAAGAAACGCTGGGGTGAAATGATGGAAGATTATTTTCAGCAAAGCACGCTGCTGAAACACGTGCTGCAGTTGGTGGACATCCGCCATGAGCCGACCGAAGACGACATTGTGATGAACCGCTATCTTCGCCAGTCGGGCATCCCCTTTACGGTCGTGGCGACCAAGGTGGATAAAATCAGCCGCGGTGCGCGCAGCAAACAGCTTGCGCCCATCTGCCGCACGCTGTTGGCGCAGCCCTGGGAAGTGTTCCCCTTTTCCTCGGCCACGGGCGCAGGCCGTGAGGAATTGCTTACTAAAATCGAAACAGCGATGTCGCCGCCATTGAGTGCGAACGCGGATTGTGATACAATGGTTGCACATCCACCCGTAGTATGCGAAGTTGGCTCTATAAAGGAATAAACTGGCGGAACGCAGCAGCCAAACCGAAGGGGGAAACCCGTATGATCCATGTGGCTACGCTCGAAAAGACAAAAAAGGGCATCCATGATTTTATGGAGCTACCGCACCGCCTGTACCGTGGCGATCTCAACTGGGTACCGCCTATGTACGGTATGCAACTAAAGCTGTTGCTGGGAGAGAACAACCCCCTGCTCAGCGGCGAGCACGCCTTCTTTATGGCTTATGAGGACGATCGCCCCGTGGCGCGCGTACTGGCGGGCGTGGACGAACGGCTGAACAAGCGCATCGGCGAAAAGCGCGGTTACGTCAGCCTGTTTGAAAGCGAGAACAATCTGGAATACGCGCGCGCCGTGCTGGACGCGGCGACTACGTACCTGCGGGGGCTGGGCATGACGCGCGTGGTTGGTCCCAATACGCCGGGCTTTGACGATTTCAGCAAAGGGCTGCTCATGCAGGGTTTCGACGGCGCGCCCATGCTCTTCAACCCCTATAATCCGCCGTACTACAACGACTTTTTTACCGCCTACGGCTTTCAAAAGCATCGCGACCATTATGCTTATCACCTCCTGCTCAGGGATTTTCCCGTCGGGGATTACCACGGCTTAAGCGATATGGCACAAAAACGCTTCAAGTTCCGCGTGCAACATGTGGACTTGCGGCGCGGCAACGCGCGCAAGCTTGCCGGCGAGGTTGCGCGTGTCATAGACGAAGCGTTCCCGGACGAGTGGGAGCTGACGCCCCCCACGCAGAGCGATATTCTGGACGAGATGAAGTCGCTCCTTCGTTACACGAAAACCGATCTGATCGTAATGGCGTACGCGGGCGAGCGACCGGTCGGCATTCTGGTCTGCTTTCCGGATTATAACCGGCTTTTGCGGGGCAGCCGGGGAAAGCTGTTTCCCCTTGGTTGGATACGGCTCGCGTTTGGCAAGGTAAATGCCGTGCGGTGCAGCATGATGTTTGTTACGCCGGACTATCAAAACAAGGCCGTCAACGTCGCCATGACCCTTTCGGCCTACGAACGGGCGCGTTCGCTGGGCATTGATGAAGTGGAAGCGTCCACCATTGACGAAACCAACCTGCCAAGCATCCTCGCCACCGAGCGCACCGGCGCAAGCCGCTACCGTGTCTACCGGCAGTACGAACTGGCGTTATAGCATCGGTAACAAAGCGAGTATCGTTCATTGAAACGCCCCCGACAGCCTTTGCGGGCTTACGGGGGCGCTTGATTTTGTTGATGTGTTCCGTTACTCCGTTACACGTCCGTAAAGCGTGTGTTTTACGGAGCCGCGGTAGTCTCGGCTGCCAGATCGCCCAGCGATTTGGTGGGCGCGCCGCACTTAAGGCAGGGGAGAAGCGAACTGTACGGGGGATTGTCCAGTTCGCTGTAGAGGAACGACGTCATGGGCAGATATTTGGAGTTTACGGCTGAACAGTTGGGATCAATGTGGTAATAATTGCCGCCGTCGGCGTTATAATACAGCTTCGTATCCGCGGCGGGGATAGGCGTAACCGTCATGCGCGGGGCCAGAGATTGCGATATGGTCGACTGGCCGGGGACAGGCGAGGGAGTCGGCGTTTCCTGATCGTTGGTGGCCAGCGAGTTGGGATCGACGTACCATTCACCGTCCGCGGTAACCATCAGAATCATAAAGCGGTAACGCACAGGGTCCTTGCCGTTGTTTTTATCGATGTCCGCGCTCATCGTAACCGTGCGGGAGGAATCGCCCGCCGTTCCGGAAATGCTTTCAACGGTATAATTGAGCGGTGTACGGTTACTGATGACCATGAAAAGCGCCTGCGCGGCTCCATCCTGCGCGCTGGCCCAACTGGGCGAAACCAGGTTGACCATTTCCTCGATATTATTGACCGCCCAATAGTCCATAAACGTGCTCAGGCGCGCCTCCGCATCCGACGCGGTGGTATCCTCCGTGGGCGCGGGCGTCTCCTGCGCCTCGGGCGGGGTAACTTCCGTCGTCGCTTGCACCTGCTCCGTTGCCTGTATTCCGGCGGCGGCGTTCAAACTGCCGGAGGTCTTGGTGGTGTCCCGCCCGGCGCCGACCAGCAACGCGATTACGATAATGCTCAGCGCCAGATAGACCACCGAAAGCGTCGTGCGTAAAGCAGAAGAGAAGGATTGGCGATACCACAGCACACTTAGCGTAATGACTGTTAAAATAATAAACAGGTAACGTAAAAAATCGAACGTGTGCGTTACGAACACGCAGGGAACGAACAATACCGGCAGTATGCCGTACAACAGAAGTTTAAGCACCTTGTCCATATCCAGGGGCGGCTTGGGTGTGGGCTGTGCGGGTGCGCCCCCAAGCCCCGGATAAGGCTGACTGGAGAATCCGTTTCCGTTCCCGTTGGCGTTCATCCTGCCAGGCGCGCCCGGATTGCCGGAAGCGTAAGGCACGCCTTGATAAGGCGGCACACCTCCGCCTGATATGCCGCCGGAGGGAAACCCGGCGTTCTGAAAATAACCTGCGCTGGGAATAGAATCAAAACCGCCCGGAGCGTTCATACCTTGGGGCATGAACGGTATGCCGTTAACCGGTTCGCCACGGTTTACGCCAGGCGACTGCGTGCCTGCGCCCTGTGGATAGGACGGTGGCACAAACCCTTGCGCACGCGTTGTATAATCGGATGGCTGCAGGGGAGGAACAGAGTTGCCCAAGGGCTGATGGTAGCTTTGCGGTTCGGTGGGCTGCTGCGGGTAGACGCCATAGCCGCCGGCGTTTTGCCCAAGGCCGTAGGCGTTGGGATACGTGCCCGGGGCGATTCCTTGCGGTACGGAAGAACCGTTGGGGAAATAAGGCGGCACGGAAGACTGGGAAGGATACCCGGCATACTGTCCCTGCGACGGTAAAAAGGGGCTTTGCGCGGAAAAAGGCGATACGGGCACACCGGCATCCAAGCCCGGCTGCTGCATAAAATCGGGCGTTGGTGTCGGCTGGGCGGAAACCTGCTTTTTAGCAAAGTTACGCTTTTGCATACCATAGGTCGGCGTGCTGGCGTATTTCTTGCGGCTGCTATTCATCTGCATCTCCTGTGCGAACGTTTCAATGTTTCATGCGGCAAAAGAAGGGCGCATGCTTTTTTATTATAACACAGATCACCGCTTTGTAAATCACATTCCCCATACGCTCCGACTTGCGCTTGCTGCAGCGCCGAATACAATCACCGCGTGAAGTCCATTTTCCGCGCCGTACGCTCATCGGTTCAAAATGTTGCGGCGGGGCGGTTGCGTATTGTGAAGGATTCATGTATAATCATTATGACCTGCTATGCGGTTTTGCATACGGGTCATCATTGCCGGTGATGCGTCCATCGCTGCAAGGAGGCATGTACAATATGGAATGTAAGATCAAGAGCGATATCGGCACAGTCTATATCACTGAAGACGTCATGTTGAAAGTGGTCGGCTACGCCGCGCTGGAATGCTACGGCATCGTCGCGATGTCCAGCAAGAGGGCGAAGGATGGTTTTGTACAATGGCTGGGACGGGAGAACCTCACCAAGGGTGTACAACTCAAGCTTGCGGACGATATGCTTGACGTAGACCTGTTTATTATCGTCGAGTACGGCATCTCCATCGCGGAGGTTTGCAAAACAATCGTGGAAACCGTCCGTTATAAACTGGAAAATATGACGGGCGTAAAGGTGCGTCGCGTGAATATTTCGGTGGAAGGTGTGCGCGTCTAATAATCCCTCAGGAGGAACAAGCCTTTGTTACAGTCAAAGACGATTGACGGTCTTCTGTTACGTGATATGGTTTTGGCCGGCGCGGCGATGCTGGAAAAAAACCGCGAAAAAGTGGACGCTTTAAACGTTTTCCCCGTACCGGACGGCGATACCGGAACCAATATGTCGCTTACAATGGCGTCTGCGACCAAGGAACTGAGCCAAAAAGAATATCTCAATGCCGGTGAGGCCGCCGCAGCCCTGGCTAAGGGCGCTTTGCGTGGCGCGCGTGGCAACAGCGGCGTAATTACTTCGCAGCTATACCGCGGCTTTGCGCACGCGCTGGAAGGTGTGGACAGGATTACCCCCCAGCAATTTGCGGCAGCGTTAAAAAGTGGGTCGGAAACAGCCTATAAAGCAATGATGAAGCCCAAGGAAGGCACCATCCTCACTGTGGCGCGCGTGATTGCCGAGGAGGCGATCAAACAGGCCGAAAAAGCGCCGGAGGATTATGACGCGCTGTTTGAAAACATTCTGACAACCGGCGAAGCGATACTGAAAAAAACGCAGCAGATGCTCCCGGCGCTTACGCAGGCAGGCGTTGTGGATGCGGGCGGCCGTGGATTGCTGCTGATTTATATGGGCTACGCGGCGGTGCTGCGAGGCGAGGAGATACCCGAGGAGCGCGCGGATTTTGCCGGAGACGGCGAAGTGGTTTTCAAGGACGATCACGACGCGCTGAATGAGATCAAGTACGCCTACTGTACCGAGTTTTTAATTCAGGATTTCCACGCCGACGTTGTGGAGGAAGACGTGGATACGTTCCGCCGACGCCTCAACCGCATCGGCGACTGTGTGCTCGTGGTGGGGGATATGGCGCTGGTCAAGGTGCACGTACACACCAATAACCCCGGCAAGGCGCTGGAATATGGGCTTACGCTGGGCGAACTGGTCAACCTGAAGATTGAAAACATGGTGCAGCAGCGGCACGATAATATCGTAGCGGCCATGGCCAACGACGCGAGCAAGGAACCACCCAAGGATTTCGGCATTGTGTCCGTATCGCTGGGCGAAGGCTTCAACCAGATTTTTTCTGACCTTGCGGTGGAGCAGATCGTAGAGGGCGGGCAGACGATGAACCCCAGCATCGAGGATATCAGCGCCGCCATCGCCAAAGTAAACGCAAAGTGCGTGTTCATCTTGCCAAACAACGGCAACGTGATCCTCGCGGCGAACCAGGCGGCACAGATGACCGAAGATAAACAGGTGATCGTGATTCCCACCAAGAACGTCGCCATGGGCATCGCCGCGGCTGTTGCCTTTCAGTCCGAGGTCGACGCAGACGAAAACGCGCGTCGTATGGAGGAGGCTGCTCAGCGCGTACGTACCGGCACCGTGACCTATGCCGTACGGGATAGCACGATCGATCATTTGAACATAAAGCAAGGCGACATTATCGGATTGTACAATGGCAAAGTCACCGTAACCGGCCACGATGTTCACGATGTTGCGTTTGAATTGATGCAGAAGATCGTAACCGAGGATGACGAGTTGATTACCGTATATTATGGCAAGGATATCATTCATGACGTCGCGCAGACGCTGACCAACGAGATTGCCGACCAGTTTGACAATTGCGACGTAGAAATCCACATGGGCGGACAGCCGCTGTACTATTATTTAATATCGGTGGAATAACATGGAGCTGAACGACCTGCAGGGCGTCGGCAAAACGAGACTTCAAGCGTTGCACGCAGCGGGCATTGCCTCGTTGCGTGATCTTTTATACGCGGCTCCCATGAAATATAAAGATTTAGGCGAGCAGACGACCGTCGCCCAGGCACGCGACGGCGAGCGGCAGACGTTGCTGCTTGAGCGTGCGGGCGAACCCAAGCTGTACCGTTACGGTAAACGCAGCCGCGTAACCTGCGAACTGCGCGACGAGACCGGCGTTATGCAAGGCATTTGGTTCAACCAGCCTTGGATGCGGGACGCGCTTTTAAAACGCGAACGCTTTTTACTGTTCGGGCGCGTCGATCAAACGGGTCGCAAGCCAAAGATCGTCAACCCCTCGCTGGAGGATAGCCTGCGTATCGTTCCGATTTACCGACCGATCGACGGTCTGCCGCAAAAGACGCATGCATCACTGGTGTCACAAGCGCTGGAACATTTGGAGACACTTTGCCCCGAAACGCTGCCCGAAGCAGCGCTTGCGCGTTACGCTCTTTTGGGCGCTACAGAAGCGATGAAGGCGCTGCACGCGCCCCAAAGCATGGCGCAGGCTACGCTGGCTCAAAGGCGTTTTGCTTTTGAGCAGCTTTTACTCTATCAGCTCGCCGTGCGGGAGATGAAAAACAGCCGAAATGCAGGCCGTGCGCTGCTAGTGCCCACAAGCGCGGAAGCTGTTTTTTGGCAGAGCCTGCCCTTTGCGCCCACCGACGCACAGGTGCGCACCCTGCGGGAGATCGCCGCCGACCTGCGAAAACCTGTCGCGATGGCGCGTATGGTGCAGGGAGATGTCGGCTGCGGAAAAACCGCCCTCGCGTTCGGAGCAATCATGATGTGTACGCAGGCAGGGTATCAGGCCGCGCTGATGGCACCGACCGAAATCCTCGCAAGGCAACACTACGAAAGCGCAAAGGCGCTCCTGGAACCCTTGGGCGTGCGATGCGGGCTTCTGCTGGGCGGCATGCCCGCCCGGGATCGACGCGAGGCGTTGGAAGCCATTTCCACGGGTCGTTGGCAGGCAGTCATCGGCACGCACGCGATGATCGGAGACACCATTACGTATGCCAATCTGGGCCTGTGTGTGACCGATGAGCAGCACCGTTTCGGCGTGCGGCAGCGGACGCAGCTACTGCGTAAGGGCGAAGGAATGCAGCCGCACCTGCTGGTGATGTCTGCCACGCCCATCCCGCGGACGTTGGCGCTGGCGATGTTCGGCGACCTGGACGTGTCCGTAGTGGACGAGATGCCACCCGGCAGGCTGCCTGTACATACCCGCATCGTACCCGAAGAAAAGCGGAAAGATATGTATCTTTTCGTACGCAAGGTACTGGAAAGCGGCCGTCAGGCCTACATCGTTTGCCCACTGGTCGAGGAGGACGAAGCCGACGAGCAGCGCAAGGCTGTTTTAAGCCATTTTGACACCCTCTGCCGCGGGCCGCTGAAAGGGTTTCCTATAGGTCTTACCTATGGCCGCCAATCCTCCGCCGAGAAGGCACAGGTGCTTAATGATTTTACCGCCGGTAAGCTGTGCGTCCTCGTGGCCACGACAGTTATCGAGGTGGGCGTCAACGTGCCGAACGCTACGGTGATGGTGGTGGAAAATGCCGAACGCTACGGCCTTGCGCAGCTGCACCAATTACGCGGGCGCGTGGGCCGCGGCGGCGGCGAAAGCTGGTGTTTTCTGGTGGCGGGTGAGAACGAGCGCCTGCGCACGCTTACTCGCACCAACGACGGCTTTGCGGTAGCCCGTAAAGACTTGGAACTTCGCGGGCCGGGCGAACTGCTGGGCACACGCCAGCACGGCGTCGCGCTTCTGCCGGGCGGCGTGGAACTGGGCAACCTGAAGCTGCTTGCCGAGGCGGCGGAGTGCGCCGAAGCGCTTTGCCGCGGCCAGTATGACAGAGAGATCGCCGCCGCGCTGCG
>JAJFVI010000291.1 GCA_021371895.1 Eubacteriales bacterium
GGTGAGGTTGTCTTCGTCGCTGAGGCTGGAATCGTCAGGAAGGGTAAACTGATCCGTATCGGAAGGGAAATCTTGCACTGAATGATACACTCCTTTGGGGGCGCAGTTTAGGGCGACGTATCGAAAAACCGAAGGGGATTCCCGCCGGGAAAGCTCGGGGGGAGTGAGCGCCGCCGCCACTGCGACAAACATTCGAAAAGCATTGTTTTCAACAACTTATTATAACATTTTTTTGTCTGTTTGAAAAGGCTTTCCTTCCTTATATAATGTATTTTTCATTTTCAGGAAGGGCAAGGGTTACATAATGGGTAAAAAAACATGCGCGCACGAACGATGAACGTGGCGGGGGAAACGCAATAAAAACGATAAAACAGAACAAAAATGTGATGCTGTATGATGACCCGCCGCATATGCCGTGTTTAGGGCTTCTTTTTCCCACCCACCAGATAGAGCGGCGCTTCGGTTCCGTGCTTCGGTTTTCCGCTGGTTGCGGGTTTTTACTTTTCTCTTCCACTTTAGGGAAGCGAATCATTATACCGTTGAACAAAAAGTAGCTAATGCTGGCAGTGTAAGCATTATCGCTCCTCCCGGGAAGCTGTTTTTGGAAAATGCCACCATTGACGTATAAAAATTGGAATGATATACTTCTTTTAGGAAAATTGCCGATGATCTGCTCCCTCTACGCGATAAGGTATAAGGTGAAGGACTATGGTATTTCTCTCGTATGCTGAAATTGATTTTTTTGGTATGATCATTTTATTGCTTTTCTACCTTAACCAGCGCCGGTCGGGATGCTATGCGCTGGACGACAGGATATTCAACTCCGTTTTGCTGATCGGTACGACCGTGCTGCTTTTGGATGGCGTGCTGTGGCTGCTGGACGGGGTCGTTTACCCCGGCGGAAGAGGGATCCTCTTTTTTCTGACGAGCGCAAGCTTCATCATCAACCCGCTGATCGCTTGCCTGTGGGTGTTTTACTGCGATCTGCGCGTGCATGGCGACGAGCGCGGGCTGATACGGCGCGCGCCGCTGTATTGCTTTCCGTTGATTCTCAACGTCGCCCTAGTAATCGTGAATTGCTTCATACCGGTGGCGTTTTCGATCAACGAGGCAAACCAATACCACCGGGAACCGCTGTTCCTGCTGTATTTCTTGGTTTTCTACGTTTATCTGGTCGGCGCTATCGTGATCCTGATGCGAAAGTGGAAACATTACGAATCCCCCGCCGAACGGCGTGACCTCATCTTTATGATGTTGTTTTCTGTTCCGCCCATTCTGGGCGGTATCGTGCAGGGGCTGATCTACGGGACTTCGCTTACGTGGCCGAGTACGATTATTTCCTTTGTGATCGTGTATATCAACGTGCTCAACCGGCAGATTTCCACCGACGCGCTCACGGGGCTCAACAATCGGCGGATGCTGAAACGGTATCTGGACATGGAAACCAATTTTGCCGAGACGGATTCGACGCTGTTCCTCATTATGCTGGATATGGATAACTTTAAGCAGATTAACGATACGTATGGCCACGCGGTAGGCGACCGGGCCCTTACGCAGATTGCGGATATCCTCAAATCCCTTTGTGGCCACCGGAATTGCTTTCTCTCCAGGCTGGGCGGGGATGAATTCACTATCGTTGGGAAGGATCATGATGATCAGACGCTCAACGAGATGCTTTCGGAGATCGAAAAGCGCATCGCTGAGTTTAACGCCTCGGGCGTGGAGCCGTACCAGCTTTCAGTCAGCGCCGGTTTTGCGCGCTTCAAGTCCGTGCAGGCCGATACGACCGATGCACTGCTGATTGCGGCGGACAGGAGCATGTACAGCGTGAAGGCGGAAAAAAAACAGGCTTCGCAGACGATTGCGGAGCCTGAAGGAGTATAGCGGTTTTCTTCCGCGAAGGGACAAACACATAATGGCAGGGGACAGCTTTACAGCGTTAATTCGACCAGTGCGAGGCCGTCCACTTCTTTTGCGATGGAAAATCCCATCTTCTGGTATAGCGTCAGCGGGCCCAGATAGTTATGTTCCGGTGATTCGTCCCGGAGTACGGGGTAGGCTTCCACCCGCCGTACACCCCGTGCCCGCAGGTCGTCCAGCGCCGCTGTAAGCAGCGCTGTAGCCACGCCCTGCTTGCGCCAGCCCTGCGCGACGGTAAAGCACACGATGGCGGCGCTTTCGGGATCGTCCGTCGCCACACTGGGGTAGAACGCCGCGGCGCCGGGCAGGTTGGATAGCAGATCGTAATGGCACCAGCCGACGGGCGTTTGCTGATCGTAGGCCAACAGCCCGCGCATATCGCCGGCGAGGATCATCTCCCGCGCCTGTATACGGTTATCCTCAGCCGTGCGCCGCTCCCATTCCACCCGGTCGGTGGCGTGAAAGAAGCAGCAGTAGCAGCCGCAGCCCCACTCCGGATGGTCACTGTAGGCCACCTTTTCGAAGAAGGTAAAGAAATCTTCGACTTTTTCCGGTGTCAGCGGACGAACTTCTATGGGCATAGCTGTGTCGCTCCTTTTTTGCTGGGTCGGACAGCTTTGGATTGTGTATGTCCGTCTATTTGCTTCTCAAACAGAACCAGTGCCGGCGCGCCCGGCGCGCAGCTTTCGCCGACGACTTGGTAGCCGGCTTTTTCGTAGAAATGGCGGTTTCTTTCGCTGTCGGCGGGGGTATCCAGCGTCCATCTTTTCACTGCGGGATACGCCGCCTCCAATAACCGGATCGCCTCGGAGCCGTACCCCCGGCCCTGCCACGCGGGTGGCAGGCACAGGCAGCCGATCCGCCGCGTGTCTGGCGCGGTTTCAAACGTAATCACAACCCCGACGAGTGTGTTTCCCGCCAGCAGTTTTTGCACCGTGCCGTCTTCCTTTTTCAGCAGCGCAAGCAGAAAGGAAGGATTTTCGTAGATCGAGGGGCCGACGCCGTAACGGCGCTTGTCTGCCTCGAAAGCCTCCCGCCCCGCCGAGGCCAGCGAGGGGTAATCGGCAGGCACGGCATGTGTCAGCCTGAGAGCCGGTTCCATACGTTTTCTGGTTCCCCTTTCCCCAAGCTGGTCAGTCCAGCGTTTTGTCGTCGTTGAGCTTCTTGATCATGGCTACGGCTTCGGCGAAGGGGAAAGTGCCCAGATTGTCGCCCTTGCGGTTACGGATGGTCACGGTCCGGTCGGCAGCCTCGCGGTCGCCCAGCACGAACATGTAAGGGATTTTCATCATCTGCGCCTCGCGCACCTTAAAGCCGATCTTCTCGTTGCGTAAATCCAGCTCGGGCCGCAGATCTGCGGCCAGCAGCAGATCGCGCAGGCTCTTGGCGGCATCGTCGCTGCGATCAGTGATAGTCATTACCTTCACCTGCACGGGCGCCAGCCATGTGGGAAACGCGCCGCCGTACTGCTCCGTCAGAATGCCGATGAAGCGCTCCATGGAGCCGAACGCCACGCGGTGGATCATCACGGGGCGGTGTTTTTCGCCATCCGGGCCAGTATAGCTGAGGTCGAAGCGCTCCGGAAGATTCATATCCAGCTGGATTGTACCGCATTGCCATGTGCGGCCGATGCAATCCCGGAGGTGGAAATCGATCTTGGGGCCGTAGAACGCTCCGTCGCCTTCGTTGATGGTGTACTTCACGCCCAGCTCGTCCAGCGCACCCTGCAGACCTTCGGTGGCCAACTGCCACATTTCGTCCGTGCCGATGGAATTTTCCGGGCGGGTGGACAGTTCCACTGTGTAGGGGAAGCCGAACTGGGTGTAGATCTTGTCGATCAGGTGGTACACACCCTTGATCTCGTCCTTAATCTGTTCCGGCGTCATGAAGATGTGCGCGTCGTCCTGCGTAAAGCAGCGCACGCGCATTAACCCGTGCAGCGCGCCGCTCTTCTCATGCCGGTGCACCAGCCCCAGTTCTCCGCTGCGGCAGGGCAGATCGCGGTAACTCCAGGGCTTGCGCTCGTATACAAGGATGCCGCCGGGGCAGTTCATGGGTTTGATGGCAAAATCCGTGTCGTCAATTTTTGTGGTGTACATGTTTTCGCGGTATTTTTCCCAGTGGCCGCTGCGCTCCCAAAGCGAGCGGTTGAGCATGATGGGGGTCTTGATTTCCTCATACCCCGCCTTGCGGTGGATGTTGCGCCAGTAATCCTCCAGAATGTTGCGCAGGATCATCCCCTTGGGGTAGAAGAACGGGAAGCCGGGGCCTTCGTCGCGGATGTCGAATAAATCCAGGTCGCGGCCGAGCTTGCGGTGATCGCGCTTCTTGGCTTCTTCCAGCTGCTGCAGATATTCGGCCAGCATCTCCTTGGTGGGGAAGCAGGTGCCGTAAATACGGCAGAGCATCTTGTTGTGTTCGTCGCCGCGCCAGTAGGCCCCTGCGATCTGCGTAAGCTTGTAGGCCTTGATATACGTCAGGTTGGGCAGGTGGGGGCCTACGCACAGATCCGTAAAGTCGCCCATCTCGTAAAAACTCAGGATCTCGTTCTCAGGAAGATCCTCAATCAGCTGCACCTTGTAGGGTTCGCTCTTGTCCTTCATCATCGCGATGGCTTCGGAGCGCGGCAGGGTATAGCGCCGCGGGCGGATGGACTGGTGCGCGATCTTACCCATTTCCTTTTCGATCTTGGGCAGGTCGTCCGGCGTGAAGGGCGTGGGTACGTCAAAATCGTAGTAGAAGCCGTTTTCAATAGCGGGGCCGATGGCCAGCTTCGCTTCCGGATACAGGCTTTTTACCGCCATCGCCAGCAGATGGGAGCAGGAATGGCGGTACACCTTGCGGCCGTCCTCGTCTTCAAAGGTGAGCGGTTCGATCTCCGTATCGCCGTCGATGGGCGCGAACAGGTCGCAAAGCTTTCCGTCCGGCAGACGAACGGCATAGTACTTTTTGAAATCGTCGGGGTTCAGGTTTTTCAGCAGGTCGCCGGCCGAGCTGTGGTCGGCCACGTCGTAAACTTTGCCCTGAAGGGTCAGTTTCATGGGATTCCTTCCTTTCCATCTGGGGACAGCAAAAATCCGCCCCCGCGCAATAGGTTTTGCGGGGACGGACGAAAAGCTTCGTTCGTGGTTCCACCCTGCTTGGAAACAGGCGTAAGCCTGCTCCCACTCGTTTGGAGGCGATATATCGTTCGCCGTGCGCACCGTCCGCAAATGGTGTCCGCGCCCAGTTTCGCTCGCCGCTTGCAGCCTTGGCGGCGATCTCTGGGGCGTTGCCCCGGGGCGGCGCGTTCCGCGTCATCCGATGATGGGGGTAGCATAGCACGACTTGCGGTAAGTGTCAAGAGTGAGCGCCCATTCCGATTAAAAACTGCAGCCCCCGGGCATAGGGAAAAGGACGGAATTTTCACATAGGATTTTGCGGATTCCGTGTCGAAAAAAACAATACCATACGGTTGCCTGATTTCGCACTCCCGACAAAACAAGAGCCGCGCCAAACAGCAGCGAAGGAGGAGTACGATGGCTTTGTTATCGCCGGCGGTGGAGGCACTGCGGCAGCTGATTGCGAAGCAGCAGAATATCGTCTTTTTCGGCGGCGCGGGCATGAGCACAGAAAGCGGCATTCCGGATTTTCGCGGCGCGCAGGGCCTCTATAACCGGACGGAAGGGAAAAGCTATGAAGAGATGCTCTCCATCGCTTATTTTCAAAACCACATGGACGCGTTCTGGCATTTCTACAAAGAGGCGATGCTTCACCCCGAAGCCAGACCCAACGCGGGTCATACCGCACTGGCGCGGCTGGAAAAGCAGGGAAAACTCAAGGCAGTGCTGACCCAGAACATCGACGGCCTGCATCAGGATGCCGGTGCGCACAACGTATGCGAGCTGCACGGTACCGTGCGGCGGAACCTGTGCCTGCAATGTGGAAAGGTGTATGATCTGGCTTACGTCCTTTCGCAGGAAGGAACGCCCCGCTGTGCGTGCGGGGGCATCCTGCGTCCGGACATCGTGTTTTATGGGGAACCGCTCGATCAACGCGTGCTGGAGAGGGCCGTGAACGCCGTTACGCGGTGCGATCTGATCCTCGTGGGCGGAACGTCGCTCACGGTTTACCCTGCGGCGGGGCTGTTGGAGTACCGGCGCGGGGCGAAACTGGCGCTGATCAACCGTGATGAGACACCCTGGGACATGCGAGCCGATCTGGTGGTGCGCGACAGCATTGCCGCGACGCTGGATGCGGCGATTGCGCAAGGATAAACTCACGCCCCGGCCACCGACGGCTGGGGCACGAAGCTGAAAGCAACAAAGGAAAGGAGGGCAACCATGATCTACATCACCGGCGATACGCACGGCAGCCCCACGCGTTTCAGCGAGGAATCCCTGCCGCACTCGATACAATGGACAAAAAAGGATACGCTGATCGTCTGCGGGGATTTCGGTTACCTGTTTTCCGGCAACTCCCAGGAGGAACGCCTGCTGCGGGAATTGGGCACACGGCCGTACACGATCGCGTTTGTAGACGGCACCCATGAAAACTATCAACTTCTGGACGCCTATCCCCCTGTGCGGTGGAATGGCGGCGTGGCGCGGCGGATACGCCGCAACATTTTCCATATGACCCGTGGGCAGATATTCAAAATCGAAGGGCACACGCTGTTTGCTATGGGCGGCGGGTATACCGCCGATCGTGCGCGCCGCGACGAGGGGCTGGACTGGTGGCCCCAGGAAATGCCTTCCGCATGGGAATACAGGCAGGCGCTGAAAAGTCTTGATCGTTATGACCGCAAGGTGGATTATATCGTTACGCACGCCGCGCCGGAAACGGTGATGCGTCAGCTTTCCGGCGATTACGAGGGCGAGAAGGAACTTAACGATTTTCTGCAATGGGTGAAGAACAACGTTACCTACCGGAAGTGGTATTTCGGCCGCCTGCATATGGACGTGGAAATGGACGACAACCTGTACGCGATGTTCCTCACCGTACGGGAGCTGACCACCGGCGAAGTGGTATTATAACGGGTCGATTCCGCGGTGGTGCGATGAACCAAAGATTTCCGGATGCGGTGCGCCTGGCAAAGCGACTTTGTCGCCATGCCGGGCGTTATACTTAATCCGAAACTGTGCGCGACGGCCGGGAAGGGCGTTGGCTGCCATGCCGTGAAAAGCAAAAACCGCTGCGTATGCGGCGGCTTTATAAATGCGATACTTCTCTTGTGCGCTGTCCGTGCGCTTCTCCGCAGGCCGGAGGCGGCTCTCACGCTTTGCGTAGGCTCAACCCTCCTGCAAAAACGCCTTGCCGGCATCGTCCGTCTGCACGCGGAAAAACGCGTCGGCGTGCGTGCCTGCCGCGTCGGCCTTGTCCGTACAGGTGAGAAAGGTCTGCACGCCATACGCCGTCTTCAGCAGCGCGGTGCGGCGCTTTAAGTCCAGCTCGCTGAAAACGTCGTCCAATAGCAGCGTTGGTTTTTCGCCCATCTCGTTTTCGATCAGCCGAATCTCGCCCAGCTTCATGCTTAGTACAGCCGTACGCAGTTGCCCCTGACTGCCGAAGGCGCGCAGTTCCTTGCCGCACAGCAGCATTGCCAGATCGTCCCGGTGGGGGCCGTAATGGGTGTACATGCGCTGCTTATCCTCGGCGCGGCTTCGCTTCAGCGCGCTTAGCATCTGGCGGTAGGGGGTGTCCACGGTGGCCAGCGGCCCGGTGTAGCGCAATTCAAACGTTTCCTGCGGGTCTTCGGCGATGGCGGCGTACTGGTCGGCCGCATTTTGCGCCAACTCTGTAAGAAACCAGCGGCGGTGTTCCACCACATAAACCGCTGCGCCCGCCAATTGTTCATCCCACGCGTCCAGCTGGGCGTCCAGATCGGCAGGCGCGTCGCAGCGGCGCGTACGCAGCAAGGCGTTGCGGCTTTCCAGCACGCTTAAATAGCGCTTCAGGGCCTGGACGTAGCTGGGCCGAATCTGGCTCAACTGCATATCCATAAAGCGACGTCTGGCGGCGGGGCCATCCCGTACGATGCGCAAATCTTCTGGCCCGAACATCACGGTGGTGGCGTGGCCCATCATATCGGAAATACGCTGGGCGGGCTTGCCATAGAGCAGCACGCGCTTCTGCGGTTTTTGCAGCGGGTACAGCCGTACCTCCAGTTCGTGCTTGCCGTCCAGCCGACGGGTCTCCCCCCGGACGAACGCCACGCTCTCCCCCTGTTCGATCATCTCCCGATCCACGGCGGTGCGGTGGCTGCGCCCTATGGAAAGTAAATGCATGGCTTCCAGCAGGTTGGTTTTGCCGGAGCCGTTGGCGCCGTAAAGCACGGTGGTACCCTGCGCGGGCGCAAGGTCCAGCGAGACGTAGTTGCGGAAATGCCTGAGCTTTAAGGAGGTAAAATACATCGGCGAAATTCCGCCTTTCGTCAGGATGCCGTGGTTGTGTGATTATCGTAGGCGAGGGGGTGTGCCGCAGGAGCCTTTATGCGCCCCAGAGCGTGAGCTTGCGCGTGATAACGATTCGTTCCGGTTTTCCGGTCAGGGGTTGACCGAACGCGTCCTTCCTGTTGACAGGGTAGCGGCGAACTACAAGAGTGTCCGCGTCCTTCGCCTCGACGTCCAGAAAGCCGGTCTGTAGCACCTTGCTTGCTTTTCGCTCGTGCAGCAGCTCCCGCACGAGGCCGGAAAACGCCGGGTCGCCGCTTTCCCACACCATGGGCGCGCGGTTCCAGGGGTCGGCCATGCCCTGCATGCCCTGCTCGTCACCGTAGTATACGGCAGGCATTCCGGGCAGGGCGCACAATAGCCGAATCGCTTCCACATAGCGTGCCTTGGCCAGCGCGAGCTGCGCACTCGTCAGGCGGATCGCCCGCGCATCCTCGCGGGGCATTTGGATGGGGCCTGCCCGGTCGTAGCCGGCAAAAGCGTTCAGCGCGCGTACGCGGTCGTGGCTGCCCAACAGGTTCATCATCGAGTAGAAAAACGGCGCGGGGTACACCTCCCGCTGATGCAGAATCAGGCGCGCCAGATCAAAAGCCGAGGCATTGCCGCAAAAAAAGTCGATCACGGCGCTGCGGAGAGGGTAGTTCATAACGCTGTCCAGCGTATCACCCAGGCAATAGGAGCGGGGCACGCCGTAGCTGATCTTGTTGCTGGCATCTTCCCAAACTTCTCCCAACAGCATTCCTTCGGGGTTTTGCTCCTTCACGGCCTTGCGCATCTGCCGCAGCAGATCCACGGGCAGCTCGTCCGCCACGTCCAGCCGCCAGCCGCACGCGCCGCGCTGCATCCACAGCGGCAGCACGCCATCGCGGCTGTCCAGCAGAAACCGGCGATAATCCGGGTGATCCTTCTCCAGCGCGGGCAGGGTGTAGAAGCCCCACCAGGCGTTATAGCGGTCGGGAAAATCGAAAAAACGGTACCAGGGATAATAGGGCGAACTTTGGCTCTCGTAGGCGCCTATACCCGGATAGCGGCCGTAACGGTTGAAATACAGGCTGTCCGCGCCCGTATGGCTGAACACCCCGTCACACAGCACCCGGATGCCGCGCTCCGCCGCAGCGCTGGTGAGGGCGGTAAAATCGGCATCGGAGCCAAGGATGGGATCAACGGCGCAGTAATCGCCGGTATCGTAGCGGTGGTTGGTGCGGGCGCGAACGACGGGGTTTAAATAGAGCACCGTCACGCCCAGATCGTTTAGGTAATCCAACTTTTCGGCAATGCCTTGCAGCGTGCCGCCAAAGAAATCCAGCGCGCGGTTGTCGCCGCTTTCCGGGTCGATGTCCAGCGCCGGAGGTTTGTTCCAAGTCAGGTGGAAGGTGGCTTCCGGGTGCGCCTGTGCGACGCGTTTGGAGCGGTCGGGCGCGGGGTCGTCCGGCCTGCGGTAAAATCGGTCGGGGAAAATCTGATAAAGGATTCCTTCGCGCAGGTATGGGGGCGTTTGGTAGGCGGGATCATACACCGTCACCTGATAGCTGCGCGGCGCGCCGTATATCTGCTCGCCCACGCCGCCCAGCTCATCGGCTGCGTTGCCGTACCACAGTTCGCCCTCCGGGCGGGAAACGATAAAATCATACCAGAACAGCATCGGCGTTTCCGGAACCTGCACGGTCGCCTCAAAAAGCCCGTTCCGGTTGCGCCGCATGGGGGTGCGCTTTTCCGACCCGTCCCAGGTGCGCAGGGTGACGGCGTTCCCTTCGTCCGCGGAAAAGCGCAGCCGTAACCGCCCGCCCGCCGCGACGGGGCCGATGGGGTCGCGATAGATGGGGGAATGGGAATCGTGCAATACCATCGCGCGCCCTCCTTGTATGGATTGCCTCTATCATACCCTGTTTACCCCGGTTGCGCAATACGGCGCCGGTGCCCTATCCACACGAAAAGCCGCGCTACGTAAAGACGACGCTTTACGTTTCACGGCTATAAATGCGAGTTGTCCGGGGGCGTAAAACCAACGGGTAACAGGCGTACGCCTGAGGCGTGTGGTATGCGTGCCCGATAGATTTGGGTCACTTTATAACCGGCTGTCCCTTCACGGCGGTCAGCACCGCTTGGGTGGCGGCCAGCTCGTCCGTGCCATCGGCGACCAGCGTTGCTTTTCCATCGGGAAGCTTGGCCTGCGACAGCAGCCCGAGCATGCTTTTCATATTGAGCACGAGCCCTTCGCATTCCAGCGTCAAGCGGCTTTCATAATGGCTCGCCGCGGCCGCGAGGCGTGCCGCGGTGGTGCGGTCGAAGGGAATAATGGGTTGTAAGTCCAGTTCCGTCCTGATCATGGTTGTAGCCTCCTATCGGTATAAGCGCACGAGAGCGCAAGCAAGAGCGACGTGGGGTATTGATAGGACGAACGCTTCATAGCCCTGCCGGAGGAGCCGCATCCGTGCCGGGATGCGTTGTCTCACCCTCCAGTTCCTCGGACGCAAAGCGCATCAGCCGTCGCATACGGTGGTTGACCCCGCTTTTCCCAATCGGCGGGGTGAAGGTTTGCCCTAATTCCTCCAGTGTCATATCGGGCGATTGCAGGCGCGCCTGGGCAATCTGCTGCAGCGCGGGAGGCATGGCGGAGAAGTGATCCGAGGCCGCCAGCCGGGAGATGAGCGCAAACTGCCGCTGGCTGGCGTCCATCTGCTTGCGCAGGTTGGCGTTATCGCAATTCATGGCGCGGTTGACTGTGCCCAGCACCTGCCGCTTGACGCGCAGGGATTCCAGCCGTGTCACGGCTGTAAAGGCTCCCGCGGCTGTCAGAATATCGGCGATCTGGTCGCTTTGCTTGCAGTAGAGGCTCGTTACGCCGCGCCGCTGCGTGTATTTCACCGGAATGTTCAGGCTTTGCAGGCACTTGGCGATATACAGCCGCAGGGAGTCCTCCCGCACGGTCAACTCCAGATGATAGCCGTGGTTGGGATCGTTCAGGGTGCCGCAGCCAAGCAGCGCTCCCCGCAGGAACGCGCGGCGGTCACAATCCCGGTTGAGCTTAACCCGCGGTACGGTGGAATGCAGCGTGGGCGTGCCATCCTCGCCGACCTCCATCATCCCCAGCAGAAGCAGGAATGCCGGAGCCTGCTTGGGGCCGACGGTCAGCACGCACTTGCGCCTGCCGCCGAAGCGCGCGTACGTTACATAGTGCAGCTGCGCTACGATCTGGGCTTGCTTTTGCATCAGCACGAATATGCGCCGGGCAATAGCCGGGCTTTCCACGGCAAACTGCACGCTCAGCCGACCCTGCCCTAAGAGCGAAAGCGTTCCCAGCGTCATATACAGGGCGCTGAGCTCCGATAAACGACAACAGGCTTTGTCGCAGGGTACGCGGCAAAGCTCCTCCTTACAATCCGATGAAAAGGACATGGATGCCCTCCGTGTTCCTGATGGGCGTACGGCCTGGGAAACGCGCCGGCCCCGTACGGCGTGAAAAACGGCTCGCTTGGTGGGCGAGTGCCGGCCGCGTCTTTGGGTCAACGCTTCTTTGCCCCTATTGTACGCGAATCCCGCGCAAACGTCAAGCGGCGGCGTGCCCTTCTGCGCGGACGTGCGATATTGTTTTTTGCACCGCATTCTGCTATGATGACGGAACAAAAAGACGGAGGTTGTTTGGCCATGCGAAAAATCGGAGCGTTGGAAGCGGGCGGAACGAAAATGGTGCTCGGTATTTTTACCGAAGCGGGCGAGGAACTGGATCGGCTGACCCTGCCCACCCTGACCCCGGACGAAACCATCCCCTCTATGCGCGTATTTTTTGACCAACACGCGGTGGATGCGCTGGGCATCGCCTCTTTTGGCCCCGTATCCTTGGATCCCGCCGCGCCGGATTATGGCAGCGTCACCAGCACGCCCAAGCCTGGCTGGCGGGATTACCCGCTGCTTTCCGCGTTGCGTGGGGAGCGCGCTATCCCCTGCGCTTTTGATACCGATGTCAACGCCGCGGCGCTGGCGGAGGCGGAGATGGGCGCGGCCAAAGGGCTTACCGATGCGGTGTACGTCACCGTCGGCACGGGTATCGGCGGAGGCATATTCTCCGGCGGGATGCTCGTGCATGGGCTTTTACATCCGGAGATCGGGCATATGCTGTTGCGTCCCCACCCCGACGATCCCAACCCGCATGGCGTGTGCCCCTACCACGACGGCTGCGTGGAAGGGCTTGCCTCCGGCCCAGCGCTCGGCGCGCGCTTCGGCGACGCTAAAAACCTGCCGGACGATCACCTCGCTTTTATGCTGGAAGCCGATTATCTGGCGCAGATGTGTGTGAACCTGATATTGACGGTCAGCCCCAAAATGATCATTCTGGGCGGCGGCGTGATGCAGCGGAGCGTATTGTTCCCCCTCATCCGAGCGCGAACCGTGGAACTGCTGAACGGGTATGTGCAGTCGCCGGCGATACTCAAGCATATCGACGAGTATATTGTACCGCCTGCCCTCTATCCCATCAGCGGTCTGTGGGGGGCATACCTTCTTGGGAAGAAGGTATTGCAAGAACAATAAAAGGAACACCTTGCCGGTGCGGGCAGAGGTTGCACCTGCGGGCGCGGGAGACACGCCCGCGGACGTGGCAGGGGCTTTCCGCTCGCCCCTGCACCCTTCGGGGGTATCCTTCTTTTTACTTGTCAATGCTTGTTTTATAAGGGGTATACGCCCCACAGAGTGCAAGCAGGACCGCACCTTGGGGGTGCGGGCAGTGGCTTTCCGTTCACCCCTGCACCCTTCGGGGGTTATACTTCTTTTTCCCTGACAATACTTGTTTATAAGGGGTATGCATCCCGGAGGGCGCATACCCTATCATCGCTCTCAGCCCGCCGTGTAAGAAGGCGACACCGAAGGATGCAGGGGCGAGCGGAAAGCCCCTGCTGCGCCCGCAGGCACATCCCCATCTCCCCGCGCCTTATAAGGCGCATTATCTTATTTTGCAAGAAAAAGGAAGGCCGGGGGTCTCACAACCTCCGGCCTTCCATATGCGCCGAGGGGAGCAAAACCCCCTCAACATCATGCCTTTAGGCCAGCGCGGCACCTTCCACCATCGCTGCCTCATTAATCTCTATAAGCGACGCCTTTTTAGCCCCCAACCAATCAACCAGCGTATCGCGCATGGCTTCCACGGTGCATACGCCGGTGGCCTTTTGCACTGCGCCCAGCATTACCATGTTGGCAACGCGGTCGTTACCCAGCTTCTCGGCGATCTTGTTGCAGGGTACGGCGATCACGGTGATATCCTCGCGCAGCGGCACCCCTTCGATCAGGGAAGAATTGTATAGTAGCGTTCCGCCGGCGGGCATCCGGGGCATGAACTTGACGAGGCTGGGCTTATTCATCGCCACCAGCACGGGCGGTTCGCTGACCAAAGGGCTGCCGATGGGTTCGTCGCTCACCACGACGGCGCAGTTGGCCTCGCCGCCGCGCATTTCGGGGCCGTAGCTGGGCATCCAGCTCACCTCGCGGCCCTCGTGCATGGCGGCTTTAGCGATCATCTGGCCGATCAGCAGCACACCCTGCCCGCCGAAACCGGCGATCAGTAACTGTTTTTCCATTATTGCGCGCCCCCTTCCGGGGTAGCAGGCTGTGCTGTCACGTCTTTGAACACACCCAGCGGATACGCTGGAATCATGCTCTCCTTTACCCACATCAGTGCTTCCTGCGGGGTTTTGCCCCAGTTGGTGGGGCAGGTGGACAGCACCTCGACCAGTGTAAAGCCCTTACCTTCCATTTGCAGCTGGAACGCTTTTTTAATGGCGGCTTTGGCTTTTTTAATATTGGGCACATCGTGTACGCTCACACGGGCGATATAGGCGGGGCCCGTGAGGGTAGAGAGCATCTCGCTCACCTTGACCGGCCAGCCGCAATGGCTCGTATCGCGGCCATAGGGGCTGGTGGTGGTCACCTGACCGGGCAGGGTGGTGGGAGCCATCTGGCCGCCGGTCATGCCGTAAATGGCATTGTTGACGAATATAGTGGTGATCTTTTCCCCGCGCGTCGCCGCGTGGATGATCTCCGCCGTGCCGATGGAGGCCAGATCGCCGTCGCCCTGATAGGTGAATACCGCCTTATCCGGGCAGACGCGCTTGATGCCGGTGGCAACCGCAGGCGCGCGGCCATGGGCTGCTTCCATCATATCGCATGCAAAATAATCGTAGGCGAATACCGCGCAGCCAACGGGAGCCACGCCTATTGCCGTTTCGCCGATGCCCAGCTCGTCAAGCGCCTCGGCTACCAGCCGATGGATGATGCCGTGGGTGCAGCCGGGGCAATAATGGAACGGCTTCTCGCAGAGCATCTTGGTTTTGGCAAATACGACCGCCATGTTATTCGCCCTCCTTCCCGCCGTCCTTGGGCGGTTCGCTTTCATCACTTTCGGCTTTCTGTTGCTGCTCGATGTCCTTCAAATCCTTCTGTACGCTCTCCACAGCCTTGCCGATCGCCCCGAAGAGCTCCGTAACGCCTTTGGCGACGGTATCAGCGGTGCGGACGGCGAAATCACTCGCCTGCTTGCCCACGTCCTGCGCCTTCTTATGCAGTTCGGGGCTGTTGAATGTTTCGGTGATTTTTTTGCCCGCCTCGTCCAGCTTCTTACCAACGACTTCGGCGGCCGCGTCGATCTTCTCAGCCGCGCCGCGTACGGTCTTTTCAAACTCGGTGCGGCAGGTGCCGTCGTCTGGGGCGATGCTCTGGGCGAGCTGTTCAATCTGGGCGGCCGTCTCGGCTACAGTAGGCACCATACCGCCGGTGCGGCCGTAGAAGTGTACGGGACGCTCGCCGTTAATGGCCAGTCGCACGTCGTCTACCATCTGGCCCATGCTCATTTCCAGCACCAGATAAGCCTTGGCAGTGGAAAGAGTCTTGCGCAGAGCGGCGTCGGGGAAGGGCCACAGCGTAATGGGGCGCAGCATGCCGACCTTGATACCCTTCTCGCGGCACTTGCGCATGGCGCTGCGCGCAATGCGGCTGGTAGTGCCATAAGCGACGATCACGATCTCCGCGTCCGAAAGCATTTCTTCCTGCCAGCGGCATTCGTTGGCGGCGATCAGGTCGTATTTAGCCTGCAGGCGCTTGCAATGGTTTTCCAGCACCTGTGGGTCGATATAGAGGCTGTTGATAATGGCGCGGGGGCTGTCCTCCGTGGGGATATGCCCGTTCGCCGCCCAGTTTTTTTCTTTCAGGTCGGCCGCGGGTGCGCGGTCGGCGACCTTATCCATATCCACCGGTTCCATCATCTGACCGATCAGACCGTCGCCAAGCACCAGTACGGGGTTACGGTAGCGATCCGCGATATCGAAGGCATCCTGGGTCAGGTCTACGGCCTCCTGCACGCTGCCTGGAGCCAGCACGCACATGCGGTAATCGCCGTGCCCGCCGCCGCGTGTGGCCTGATAATAGTCGCTTTGGGCGGGCTGGATGGAACCCAGACCAGGGCCGCCGCGCACCATGTTGACGATCACGCAGGGCACTTCCGCGCCGACGATGTAGCTGATACCTTCCTGCTTTAAGCTGATGCCGGGGCTGGAGGAGCTGGTCATCACGCGTGCGCCCGCTCCGCCGGCGCCGTAGACCATATTGATGGCCGCGATTTCGCTTTCGGCCTGTAAAAAGCAGCCGCCCACCTGCGGGAGGCGCTTGCTCATGTACTCGGGAATCTGGTTCTGGGGTGTGATGGGGTAGCCGAAGAAAAAGCGGCAGCCAGCCTGAATGGCGGCCTCGGCAATCGCTTCGTTGCCCTTCATGAGTTGTTTCATGGGGTCATTACCTTCTTCCATCCGGCGAAGGCCGGCTTTTTACACGTAAAGCGCGCGCGGGCGCGTCATTTTTCCACCGTTATCGCCACGTCCGGGCACATAATCGCGCAAAAGGCGCAGCCTATGCACTCCTCCATACGGATGCAGCTGGCGGTGTGATAGCCCTTTTTGTTGATGCGGGACGAATCCAACGCCATGATCTTTTTGGGGCACGCGTCCACGCACAAGCCGCAGCCCTTGCAAACGTCCTCGTTCACGGTTACGATCGCCATGCTTCAGCCTCCTTATTTTCCGCCCGGCATACCCGTGTAGCACCGCGCGGCTTAACCCTAATCATAAGCAAAATGGGCGTGCTTGTCAATGCCGCGCGCCTAGCCGTAGACAGCTTACACGAGAGCCCGTGTTGGAAAAACAGAAGAAACGCAGTGTGAAATATAACCTGCGTACTGTAGCCTATCCAGAGCGGAAATTACTTTCCATCGGATGGGAAATGCGCAAGAATTTATTGACAGTCATGCTGCTGTACGCGAAAACAGATGAAGAAATCACGCCTGATTGCCGCTATCAAATAGACGGAAACAGAATCAGCGTGAAAACGCTTGATCTAGATACGGACTTCACAGAGATAAAAACGCAGCTGGATCATGTCATCAATGAGTGGCTCGGGTAATGCGACGGCTTTCTCCCAACGGCTAAGGACAGTCTACACGATAGAGGTTCCGATCGCCTGCAATATTGACATTCCGCTCTCTTTTCTTCTATAATACGGTATTATGCCGTATGCCGCCCGTTCCGCCCGCTGGGCGGCGGAGAATCGTCCAAACAGTAAGGAGAGGAAACCATGAAGCCCACGACTGCCGCCGAATTGCGCTCGATGTTTCTGAAATTCTTTCAAGATAAGGGGCATGCCGTCATTTCCAGTGCTTCGCTCATCCCGGAAAACGACCCGACGGTGCTTTTCACCACCGCCGGGATGCACCCGCTGGTGCCTTACCTGCTGGGCGCGAAGCATCCCGCGGGCGTTCGTCTGACTGATGTGCAGAAATGCGTGCGCACCGGAGATATCGACGATGTGGGTGATTTCAGCCACCTGACGTTTTTTGAGATGTTGGGTAACTGGTCGCTGGGTGATTACTTTAAGAAGGAAATGATCCCGTGGAGCTGGGAGTTTCTCACCAGCCCCGAATATCTGGGCCTCCCCAAAGAAAAGCTGGCCTTTTCTGCGTTCGCGGGCGATGAAAACTGCCCCCGCGATGAGGAAAGCGCCCAGCTGTGGCGGGATTGCGGCGTGGCGGATGACCGTATTTTTTTCCTGCCCAAAGAGAACAACTGGTGGGGCCCCGCCGGGCTCACCGGCCCCTGTGGGCCGGACAGCGAAATGTTCATCATCACCGACCGGGAGCCCTGCGGCCCGGATTGCTCGCCCGCCTGCTCCTGCGGGCGGTATTTGGAAATCTGGAATGACGTTTTTATGCAGTACAATAAAACATCCGAGGGGACGTTTGAGCCGCTTGCCAAGAAGAACGTCGATACCGGCATGGGGCTGGAGCGCACCATCTGCGTACTGACGGGCAAAAAAAGCGTGTACGATACCGACCTGTTCGCCAATATTCTTGGCAAGATTGCTGAACTGAGCGGCAAACAGTACGGCGAAAGCCCCGCGATCACCAAGGCGTTCCGCATCGTAGCCGACCATATGCGCACCGCTACTTTCATCCTCGGGGACGATCACAGTGTGGCACCCTCCAACGTCGGCCAGGGCTATGTGCTGCGCCGCCTTATCCGCCGCGCGGTGCGCTACGGCATGGACTTAAACCTGCCCGAAGGGTTTACCGGCGAGATTGCCAAGGTGATCGTCGCCCAGTATCGCAGCGTGTACCCGGAGTTGGAGCGCAATGCGGCCTTTGCGCTGGAACAGCTTTCCCTGGAGGAGAGCCGTTTTGCCAAAACACTCACACAGGGCAACCGCGAGTTTGATAAGATCGTGCAAAAGATGGAAGGAACGCAAATCGACGGCGAGAGCGCCTTCCACCTGTACGACACCTACGGTTTCCCCGTGGAAATGACCGTCGAACTGGCTAAAGAAAACGGTCTTTCAGTCGATATGGCCGGATACGAGGAATGCTTTAAAAAGCATCAGGAAAACAGCCACGCCGGCGCGGAGCAGGTTTTCAAGGGCGGGTTGGCCGACCACGGTGAGCAGACCGCGCGCCTGCACACGGCCACGCACCTGCTGCACGCGGCGCTGCGTAGGACGCTGGGCAACGAAGTTGCGCAAAAGGGCAGTAACATTACCGCCGAGCGCTTGCGGTTCGATTTTTCCTTCGGCCGCAAAATGACGCCGGAGGAGATCGTTAAGGTGGAGCAACTGGTGAACGACTATATCGCCGCCGCAGCGCCCATTACCTGCGTGGAAACCACTGTGGAAGCGGCCAAGGCGGAGGGTGCCATCGGCCTGTTTGAAAGCAAGTATGGCGAAAAGGTGAAGATGTACACCATGGGCCCGTACAGCAAGGAGATTTGCGGCGGCCCCCACGCGGACAACACCGCGGAGCTCGTATCCTTTAAAATCCAGAAAGAGGAAAGCTCCTCGGCGGGCGTGCGGCGCATCAAGGCGGTTATCGGCGCGAAGGCGAATTAAGGCCCGCAAACCATACACGCCAACCCCTCCCTATGACCTATCGGCCGCGCGGCCTCCCGCCGCGCGGCTTTCAAGCGCCGCGGGAGCAACTTGTTACAATATCGCCTTTTGCCCTCCTCCGCTGCACGAGTGCGATGGTTTATGGTATAATAGGACATAAATGCCGGGAGGAGGCGTAAGGGATGGAAAAACGCCGCAGGCGGGGCCTTTGGATCGCAGGTGTGATCGTGCTGGCCGCCGTAACGGCGTTTGCGATATACTTCCTTACGCAGAGCCCGCGGGAAGCCCTGTCCGCGTTGCCGCCGGGGGAAACGCTCACGGCCGCGTCGCAGGGCCTGGATACCGTGGACATCGACGCCGTTTTCGACCCCATGCGCCGTACGATGGATGTCAGGCAGACCCTGACGCTCGTCAACCGAACGGGCGCGGAGCAAAAAGTGCTTTTGCTGCGCACCTACCCCAACGCCTTCCAAAGTGAAGATACTTCCCCCGCCGCGACCGATGAACTCTACGACGCATGTTATCCGGATGGGTTTTCGGCGGGCAGCCTTACCTTTACGTCGGTGAAGGCACGCATGGGGGAAAGTGCCGAGCAGGGTGCAAGCTACGCCTACGGCGACGATGCGCATACTGTGCTGCGCGTTTCTCTGCCTGAAGCGTGGACGGCGGATGGCACGCTGACTCTGCGGCTTGCCTATACCGTGTTGATACCGGAGGCAGCATACCGCTTTGGCGTCAACGACGGCATTTGGGCGCTGGGTAACGCATTCGTCATTCCGTCGCCGTATCTGGACGGGGAATATCGTACGGACGAATACGGTTCCATTGGGGATCCCTTTATCAGCGAATGCCGCAATTATACCGTACGCGTCACCGCGCCGGAGGATTACGTGGTCGTGGGCAGTGGTGCAGCGACGCGGGAAACAACCGCCGACGGGCAAGCCGAAACTCTTTTCAGCGCCCCGGCCACGCGGGATTTTGCCCTGTGCCTTTGTACGGACTACCGCTGCGTGAAGACTCTGCGAGACGGCGTGCTGGTACAGGCGTACGCGAAAAGCGATTCTGCCGCGCGCGCCATGCTGCAAACGGCGGCCGAGGCGCTAAACTGCTATAACGCACTGTACGGGACCTACCCCTACCAGACCCTTTCGCTGTGCGAGACCGCCTTTCCCTTCGCGGGCATGGAATACCCGTCGTTACTGATGATCGGCGCCGGCGGCCTGCAAACCGGCGGCGAACCGTTGGAACAGACGGTGACGCACGAGGTGGCGCACCAGTGGTGGTACGCCGTGGTCGGCAGCGACGAATATTACCAGGCCTGGCAGGACGAGGCGCTTTGCGAGTTCGCCTTGCTGGATTACTGGGAGGCGCGCTACGGTGTGACTGCGCGCGCGGAACTGCGCTATTCGTTGGTGGATACCGCCATGCTCGTCACCGTTCCCCAAGGAGTGACCCCCGGAAGCCCGGTGGATTATTTCGGAGACACAAGCGAGTACACGCTGGTGGTGTACCAGCGCGGCGCGGCGGCGTTATGTGCGCTGGATACCGCCATGCAGGGCACCCTTGACGGATTCCTGGCGTATTATTATGATACGTATGCGTTCCAATTGGTAACTCGAGAAAACTTCGAGACGCTGCTTGCCGCCTATACCGGGGAAGACTGGTCTCCGCTATTGAGTGATTATCTGGATACCTATCTGGTCAACTGATGCTGGCCGTTACGAAGGGGAAGGAAACAATGCCAAACAAGCACGTGGAAGACGTAGCCGTCCTGATACCCAGTTACCAACCCGATCCGAGGCTGCCACCCTACGTAAAAGCGCTGCTGGACGCGGGGTTTGGTAAGATCGTCGTCGTGGACGACGGTTCCGGCCCGGCTTACGACGAGATTTTCGACAGCCTCGCGCAGGAAGCGGACAACCGTGTGCGCGTGCTGCGCGATACACCTAACCGCGGCAAGGGATATGCGCTGCGCACAGGGATGCGCTATCTGGCGGACGAATGCCCGCGCTGCACGTTCGTCGTCACCGCGGACAGCGACGGTCAGCACACCGTTACGGACGTGCTGCGTATGGCGGAAGCTCTGCACCATAACGGCGAGGGATTGCTGCTGGGCAGCCGGGACTTTGCGTCGCCCAATGTGCCTAAAAAGAGCCGTTTGGGCAATCGCATTACCATGGTGGTCTTCTGGCTGCTGTATGGCAAGCGTGTCGCCGACACGCAAACCGGGCTGCGCGGCTTTCACCGCAAGCTGCTGGAGCGCTTTTTGCAAACGAAGGGCGATCGCTACGAGTACGAGATGAACCAGCTGATCGACTGCTCCACCGAGAAGATCCCCATCCGCGCGCTGCCCATCGAAACGGTGTACGAAAACAACAACGAGAATAGCCATTTCCACCCCGTGAAGGACAGCTGGCGCATCTACCGCGTAATCTTCGCACGCTTTTTGCGCTTCATTGCCGCGTCGCTTGCTTGCTTTCTGGTGGATTACGCGATCTACCTGCTGCTGAATAACATTTTCCGCGTCCATGCGCCTGCGCTGAACCAAACGTTGAGCTTCTTTTCCGTGCATTTTATCGCGCGCATCGGCCTGGCGGCGGTGCTGGCACGCGCCGTAAGCGCAACGCTCAACTTTGTGCTCAACCGGAAAGTGGTCTTTGACAGCCGTACGCGGATGGGCGTATCGTTTCGGCGATACGCGGTGACGGTGGTGGTGATCGTTTGTCTGTCGGCATGGCTGACCAGCGGATTGAACCTCTGGTTCGGCTGGAATGATAATCTGGTGAAAATGCCTGTGGATATCCTGCTGTTCTTTATGAGTTACTATGTGCAGCGGCGTTGGGTGTTCGGTGGGGCGGCGGCGCGCGCACCCAGCAGCGACACCCGAAAGGATGTTTAGCGTCGTGATGAAATTGCTTTCCCTGCTGGTTGCTTTGTCAATACTTGGGGTAACCCCAGCCCTGGCTGTCAGCCTGCCGCTGGATTTTACCTCGGCGCCGGCGGCGATGGAAGCCGGGTATGTAAGCCCGACCGAATATCAGGACGATACCCTGCACGTATGGATTGAAGACGTTGAGCGTGACAACAGCGTTTACCATGTGGCGCATGTGGAAATCGCGGACGCGAGCCAGCTTCGCACGGCGCTTTCCTGCGATCCGGGGGAGAATACCAAAGCGGCCACCAGCGTGATCGGCAATGCCTACAACGCGGTGGTCGGCATCAACGGAGATGGCTATCTGTTCCGCAGCAGTGGGTATATCGTCCGGCAGGGGCAGGTGCTCCGTAAATCGACCGCAGTCGAGCTGGATTACCTCATTATCGATACGGCGGGCTATTTTCACGCGCTGCGCAAACCGACAAAAAAAAGCCTCTCCTCGGCGTTGAAGCAATTCGACGTTGCGCAGTGCTTCAATTTCGGCCCCGTACTGGTGATGGACGGGGAGGCGCAGGTCGTGTACAACCAATACGGTTTCGCCCCTCAGGATCGCAGCCCCCGCACGGCGCTGGGGCAGGTTGGCCCGCTAAGCTACATGCTGGTGGTGGTGGACGGGCGGCAGGAGCAGAGCCGCGGAGTAACGCACAAACAGCTTGCGCAATTTATGGCGGATCTTGGCTGCCAGGTCGCCTATAACCTGGACGGCGGAGGCAGCAGCACTTTGTTTTTCCACGGAGGCGTTTATAACAGCGTCAGCGAGGGAAGCGAACGCGAAATCAGCGATATTGTCTATTTTGCCACGGGGATCATTGGCGAATAACAGGTCGGAAGGTTATCATCAATACGCACGGGTAAGGCTGCGAACAAAGTTTTTCGTATCTTGGGGGAGGAGTTTTTCGCTTTGCAGAAGGGTGATTCTGGCGCGCCGCAGTTGCGCTCGTGAACCCTCACGCCTGCGGGTTGCATACTGTTCACAGCGCTGCGCAACATGCGAACGTTTCCTGCGGCGACCCACCGTTAGGCTCCGTGGTGCTGGCAACGAAGGCAGATGTCCCCGGCAAGGAGGCGCATTGCCACGGTGTCCCCACCAAAGGGGGTTTCTCCGCTCTGTTCTTTAAACCCGTAGCGGGTAAAGAAAGGCACGGTCGTCCGGGGACAAACGAGCGTAACGCTGCCTGCGTTGTGAGTTACCGCCTTATACAATAGAAGCCTCACCAGCAGATCGCCGTATTCCTGGCCGCGCGCCTCCGGCAGCACGCACAGGTCTCCCATGTGAAATTCGCCCTCGCTCCACCACAGCCTTGCGGTGCCCACGGGCGTGCCCTCGCGGTAGACCAGCACCTGCTGCGCCATATCGTCCAGCGCGTCGCGCCCTTTGCCCATCACCGCCATGCGGATGGACAGCGGCACGCTGATATCGCTGCCCTGCGCGAACCATTTTCCTTCAATCATCGTATCCTCCCTCTATCGAAAGGAGCCCGTATGGAACATGAAAAAATACTCCGTATCAACGAATTGACCTGCCTGAGCCGCCAGCGGCCCCTGACCGACGAAGAGCAAGCCGAGCGCGCCGCGCTGCGGCGGGAATACCTGGACGGATTTCGCGCCAATATAGAGGAAACGCTTCAGGGCGTGAGCATTCGCGAACCGGATGGAACGACGCGCCCGCTTGAGAAGAAACCGAAGACTCCCCAGCAATAACAAAGCCCCCTCCGGCGCCTGCCCGGCAGCCCGAAAGAGGCGATCCGTCCGTACCCGCGGACTCCCAACAAAACTATCGTACCACCCGCAGGACCGAAAATCAAGTTGAAAATCTTTCGGGAAAGGGTTGTAGAAACCAATCTGTTCGGGTATAATGAAGCTGAGCCGAGGGGGAAGGCGGGTAACAGGATCCACGCCGTCACCAGCAGACCGGAAGATCGCAGGTTGTGTTGACACGGCGATCCCCGCAGGGCGGACTCCGGCACGGAGTACGGCGCGCACGGTGCGCGACTCAAACGCCAATCACTTCCTCCCAAGCGCACCGAGCGGCGCGATAAGCGCAAGACACAGATCAGAAAGCGGGGCGATTCCATTGTTCAGTGACGAAGACCAGGAACTGGGTGGCATGACCGCAGAAGACAAGGAAAGCCAGGATCTCATCGAAGGCGTCGATGAGGATGGCAACAAGGTTCTTCTACAAGTCGTCCGCTACTTCTTTTACAACGGTGAAGAGTACGTTGTTCTGGGCGATGCCCAGCAAGAGGACGAATGCGGCTGCCACTGCGACGAGTGCGGTAGTTCCTGCGAAGAAGAAGAAGATGATGAAGAGCCCGTTAACCTCTACATCATGAAAGTCGTCGAATCGGAGGACGACGAAGAGTCGGAGGAGTTTGTACCCGTCGAGGATGAGGATCTGCTCGAAAAGTTAATCGAGGTTGTGCAAACCGATTTCGAAAAGGAAGAGGAACTGGACGACGAGGAGTAAGCGAAAGGTTACCCATTCTGGAAACGGGTTTTCCCCAACCGCGGTTCGCGGCCCGGAAAGGGCTTCACCTCCCGGCAACCGGAACCACCCGGTATTTCCAAGGCGGTATCCCTTCGAGCAGACACCCTAATTGAATAGTCAGGTTTCGGCCGGACGGCGTTATGCCGCCCGGTTTTGTGTTGTTTGCAGCATTCGGCCCACCTTTCCCAAGCTCCAACGGGGAAGCGATGGGGAAGCACTTTTCAGCCGCGGATACTGGCCTTCCCACCTTTTGTTTTTTTAGCAAAGGAAGCTTGGAAATAGGGGAAAAAGTGTTGACACGAGGGGGTGGAGGTGGTATTATAGTCAAGCTCGCCTGAGAGCGCCGAACCTTGAAAACGATACAGAGCGAAAGAAGAAACGCAAAGCGCAGTCAATAATTTGAGTAAAGAGTGCTTGATTCTGTGAAGAGATTCACGGAATAAATCAAGAGCTTAGAGGAT
>JAJFVI010000300.1 GCA_021371895.1 Eubacteriales bacterium
GGTAGCAACAACTACTTTATCGCCTTTGGTGATGGTTACGCCCGCCGCCACACGCGGCAGCAGCAGATCAAACACCGTTGCCTTGGCATACATCACGCAGCCGGGCAAACCCAGGATGGGCACGCCGTCCGCAAAGTACCCCACCAGCAGCATCGCCCCCGGCAGCACCGGCGCGCCGTATGTAACGATGTTCGCCCCGCTTTGGCGGATGGCCGCCGGGGTGCAGTCGTCCGGATCCACGCTCATGCCGCCCGTACACAGGATAAGATCGGCCTTCTTTGCCCGCATGTCCGCGATAGCCTCCCGGATGTGCTCTGCCGCGTCGTCCGTGCTGGTTTGCCAGACCGTTTCGATGCCGAAAGCCGCGATCTTCTCCCGAACAATCGGCGTAAACTTGTCCTGAATACGCCCGCTGTACACCTCGTTTCCGGTGGTCACGATGCCCGCTTTCATGGGTTTAAACGGCGTCAGTTTGAGGATGGGTTCGCTCCCGGCGATGGCTTGCGCCTGCTCGATCTGGCTTTTGGCGATCACCAGCGGGATGACGCGCGTACCGCAGAGGATATCCCCCGCCTTGACGGCGGTGTTGGTGTGGCGCGTGGCGATGATGATCTCATCCAGGCTATTGATGGCTGTAAGCCGCTGCGTGTCTACGGTGAACAGCCCGTCCCGCGTCGCGGAGAGTTCCAGCTTTCCTTCCCGGATATCGCTTTCCCGCATCCACTCGTTTTTGCACAGCGCGCCCAGGCGTACCGCCGCGTCGTTCTCATGCAGGTGTTCCCCGTCCATTTCCCAGACAAACAGGTGATCCTTGCCCATGCTCAGCAGCATCGGAATATCTTCTTGGGTCACCACGTGGCCTTTGCGGAACTGCGCGCCTTTCCACTCGCCGGGAATGATGCGCGTCAGGTCATGGCAGAGCACGTGCCCGATTGCGTTTACCGTTTCGATGCGCCGCATGTTAGTCGTTCCTTTCGTGTGGCTTCGTTGCTGCCATTATAGCATGATTCTCATGCGAGGACAACGCAAAGCATATTTATTTAAGCGTTTTTCAGCAATTCGGTTATCGGAAATCGTTATGCTGCCCGGCGGGTACGCAGCGCGCGCGTGCCCCACGCGATCAGCGCGTGATAGCCAAGACCCGCCAGCAGGTTGCCGGCGCACAGCAGTGCCCACATTCCGGCGCCACTTACCGCGAAGAGCTTAGCCAGCTCAATCATCCAGATGTTAAGCAGATAAATTTCAAACGAGGCTCGCCCGATGAGCCGGAGCGGCGCGAATAGGCGCGTCGCTTTCTCCGCCTTGTGGAACAGGTAGCCGAAAAACACGCACAGTACCGGCGTCATCAGCGCGAAGGGATACCAGTACAGTCCGTAATCAATCAGGAGTTCCCTATACCGCGTCATTGTGAGCAGCAGGGTGGTTAGCCCTACGGCAAATGCGACGAAGTAAACGCTTACGACCAATCCCCGTCTTTTACTGATCGGCCACTCCATGCCAAAAGCCATGCCCAATAGAAAAACGGGCAGCCGCGACGCGCCCATCATCTGCTCCTGTCCGATGCAGGCAAGCCCCGCGCCCATTGCCAGCGCCAACAGGCCGACCAGAGCGGTCGCAGGTTTGCGGCTTTGCGAAAGCCCCGCGTAGCACAGCGGCGCGAGCAGTAAAAAGAGGAATTGTCCGTTGGCAAACCAGTTAAACACTTTTGGCGATTGAATCCAGTAGCCTGTCATGGTCAGGTTGCCCAGCACGCCCCGTATCACCTGGGTCGTACTTAAACCAAAAGTGGGGTACATGACAGCCATCCAGGCGACGAGCACCGGCAGGTAGGCCGGAAGAACACGCCACAACCGCCGGGAAGCGTAGGCGCGCAGCTCTCCATTTTTCTGCAGTGAGCGGTAAAGCCCCATACCCATCAGGAAAAAGAAAATATCCACGCCGCTGTAGCCAAGCTGGCGCAGGGTATCCCACGCGCCCGGCAGCGTAAGCTGCGAATGGAATAAAACCACCCAGAGGATGGCGATTCCTTTCAACTCGTCGCGATAGCGGCTGACCCATTCCCTGCGCTGCATAACCTTCCTCCCTATACGCAAAAGCCGCCGGTCGGCGCGATAGCCCCGGCGTTTGGCTCACGCGGCGCGGCGCATTGCCGGCTCGCTCTCTTGCGCCGCATCGCCTGCCCAAACCGGGCAACCTCCCGGAACCCATGCGGCATATAGTCATTATAACCGCACCTTATGTATCCGAATACGCCGATGCCCAACTGGCATCGCTACCATCGCCAACGCGTACCCGCGCGTCCGGAGTGCGGCGTATCAGTTGTTGATGCGGTGCTGGTCGCTCACGCGCAGGCGGGTCATGGCGCGCAGTAGCATGGCTTGATTCATCAGGTAGCTCTGACGATCCTGTTTTTGTAAAAGTGCCTCGCGTGCTTTGGCTTCCGTGCGCTCAGCGCGTACGCGGTCAATATCCTCCGGCCATTCGGCGGATTGCAGCATCATCACGGTCTGGTCCTGTGTGATGGTCATAAATCCGTCGCTGGCGGCCGCCCAACGTGTGACGCCGTTTTCGTCGCGTAGCGTCAGCTCCCCTTCCGTCAGGCCTACCACCGTGGGCGCATGTCCGGACAGCACGCTCATCTGGCCATCCAGCGCGCTTACGTTAAGCATCTCCACCTGACCGCGGTAAAATTCGTGTTCCGGCGTTAGGATGCTCAGCAGAAATGTTTTCGCCATTTTACTTCGCCTCCATCTCCTTGGCCTTCTTGCGGACGTCGTCCAAATTGCCAACCATGTAGAAAGCGTCTTCGGGCAGGTTGTCCACCTCACCGTTGACGATAGACTTAAACGAGGCGATGGTGTCGGCCAGTTTTACATAACTCCCGGGAATGCCGCTGAATACCTCGGCTACGAACATCGGCTGACTTAAAAATCGCTGCAGCCGACGCGCGCGCAGGACGATCTTCTGATCTTCATCGCTGAGTTCGTCCATGCCGAGGATAGCGATGATGTCCTGCAGTTCGCGGTAACGCTGCAGGGCTTCCTGCACGCGCATGGCGACGCTGTAATGCTCTTGTCCCACCACCAGCGGATCAAGGATGCGGCTGGTGCTGTCCAGCGGATCGACCGCGGGGTAGATGCCGATTTCGGAAATGGAGCGGCTGAGCACCGTTGTCGCGTCCAGATGGGAAAATATCGCGCTGGGCGCGGGGTCGGTCAGGTCGTCCGCCGGTACGTAGATCGCCTGCACGGAGGTGATGGAGCCGTCATTGGTGGAGGCGATGCGTTCCTCCAGCTCCCCCACTTCGGTAGCCAGCGTGGGCTGGTAGCCCACGGCGCTGGGCAGGCGGCCCAGCAGGGCGGAAACCTCGCTGCCCGCCTGGATGTAGCGGAAAATGTTGTCGATGAATAAAAGTATGTTCTGCTTTTTTACATCACGGAAGTATTCCGCCAGCGTCAGCCCCGTCATGGCCACGCGCATACGGGCTCCCGGCGGTTCATTCATCTGACCGAAGGCGAGCGCCGTGTTTTTAATAACACCCGAGGCAGTCATCTCGGTGAGCAGATCGTTGCCTTCGCGGCTGCGCTCGCCCACGCCGGCGAATACGCTGTAGCCGCCTTGCTCGGTAGCGATGTTGTGAATCAATTCCAGAATCAGCACCGTTTTCCCGACGCCCGCGCCGCCAAACAGGCCAATTTTCCCTCCGCGCGCGTAAGGCGCCAGCAGATCGATCACCTTGATGCCGGTCTCGAATATCTTCGCCACCGGCTGCTGCTGCGCGAAGCTGGGCGGCTTGCGGTGGATGGGCATGGTCATCGCGGTTTTAGGTGGTTCCTTGCCGTCTATCGGCCTGCCCAGCACATCAATGGCACGGCCGAGCATCTCCACACCAACCGGAATGGTGATCGGCGCACCGGTAGATTCCACCGTAAGCCCTCTGGAAAGACCTTCCGTCGCCTCCAGCGCGATGCAGCGGACGGTGGCACCCATCTGCTCATGAACCTCCGCCGCCACCTTACGCTCGCCGTCGATCACAAATAAAAGCGTGTTGATGGGCGGCACCTCGTTTACGCGGAATCGGACGTCGATCACCGGGCCTACGATGCGGATTAATGTTCCTTTGGTCATAGCGCTTCTCCTTCCCGATCGTCAAAAAAGTGAACCGATCACCTTTTTGATCACGGGTATGTTTGCGGCCGCGCCGCGAACGCCCCGCCCGGCCGGCTGCGCCGGCCAATACGATTCCCTATAGGAGGGCTGCGGCTCCCCCGCAATGCCTCCCACGGAGGATGAACCCTTAAAAATGCAGACTTTATAGTTTAAAGCTTTCCGGGTTGCCGCCGATGATCTCGTTAATCTCTTGGGTAATGGCGGCTTGTCGCGCGTGGTTCAGTTTCAGCTGGAGTTTTTTGAGCATGTCGTCGGCGTTGCGGGTGGCCGATTCCATGGCTGTCATACGCGCGCGGTTCTCGCTGGCGAAGCTTTGCACCAGGCAACTGTAAATAACGCCAACCACATAGTGCTGCGCCATACTGTCCAGAACGTTTCGGGCGCTTGGCCAGAATTGCAGACCAGCCGTGGGCGTATGCATGGGCGCGGCCTTCACCGTGTGCTTGGTAATGGGCAGCAGGCTCAGCCGCGTAGGCTTGGTAATACCCCCCTTGAGCATCTGGGTGAAAATGACGAATACCTCATCGAACTCATCCCGCTTATAACGATCACAAAGCGAGGCGGCAAGCTCCCGCGCGTGGTCGATCGTGGGATTTTGCACAGCGGTCAGGTAGCTCTCGTTCACCAGCACACCCTTGCGGCGGAAGAAATCCGTCGCCATGTGCCCAAAGGTGATCAGGCGCGTGTTCAGGTGGCGAGTGTCCTGCACTTCCTTGTAGGCAAGTTTGAGCACATCGTGGTTGTAGCCTCCGCACATCCCCTTGTCGCCCGCGATCACCAGGTAGCAGGCCCTCCGGCCGTTTGCGCGGTAAAAATCGCTGCGAAAATCGTCCGGCGCGTTATCCAGAATGAAACGCATGTTGGAGCGCACCAGACTGTAATACTGCACCGTCTGGTCGTGCGCCCGCAGGGCCTTCTTCATTTTCGCAGAGGCGATCAGGTGCATGGCGCGCGTGATTTTCGCCGTTTCTCCGATGGCCTTGATGTGGTGGCGAATCTCGGCAATGGAACTCATTTCTGTTCACCCGCCGCCGGATGGTTTTCGTCGATCGGGCAATTGGCCGTGGGCGTATCGAAATCCATATCGCCGTCGCCTTTGCCCTTGCCGTTCAACCAATTTTCGATGGTTATGCGTAGCATGGTCTCGTTTGCATGGCTGAGCTCGCCGGAAACGTTTAACGCTGTGTACAGCTTGCTGTAATTGATGCGGAAGAAATCCGGGAACCCTTCCTTAAACAGTATAAGGCTCTTCATGCTCATGTCCTTGGGCAGCATCCCCTGTGTGGCGGCGTAGAGGAAGGCCACCTGTATTGCCAGGGGCATGGGTGAATTGTTGCGCTGCTTGCAAAGTTCCGTGAGCTTTTCGCCGTAAAGGAGCTTATCCTGCGTGGCGGCGTCCATATCGCTGGCGAATTGGGCGAAAACCTGCAGTTCACGGTATTGCGCCAGCTCCAGGCGCAGCTTGCCTGCCACCTTGCGGATGCTCTTGCATTGCGCGGCGCCGCCCACGCGGCTGACGGAAAGGCCACCGTTGACCGCCGGACGAATACCCTCGCGGAATAATTCCGTATCCAGGTAGATCTGACCGTCGGTGATGGAGATGACGTTGGTGGGAATATAGGCGGAGATGTCGCCCGCCTGCGTTTCGATGATCGGCAGGGCCGTCATGCTGCCGCCGCCCATATCATCGCTCAGGCAGGCGGCGCGTTCCAATAGGCGACTGTGCAGATAAAAAACGTCCCCGGGATAGGCCTCGCGTCCCGGCGGCCTGTGCAGCAGCAGCGACATGGCGCGATACGCGATGGCATGCTTGGTCAGATCATCGTAAACGATGAGCACATCCCGGCCGTTGTTCATGTACCACTCGGCCATGGCGCAACCCGCGTACGGCGCGATGTATTGCATGGTCGCGCTGTCCGCCGCGGTGGCGCTGATCACGGTGGTATACTCCATCGCCCCCGCATCACGCAGGTGGGTAATCATCTGCGCCACGCTGGATGATTTCTGGCCAATGGCGACGTAGATGCACACCACGTTTGTGCCCTTTTGGTTCAAAATGGTGTCGATGGCAATGCTGGTTTTCCCCGTCTGGCGGTCGCCGATAATTAGCTCACGCTGTCCGCGGCCGATGGGTACCATGGCATCGATGGCCAACAGCCCCGTCTGCAGCGGCACGCTAACCGGCTTGCGGTGCAGGATCGGCGGGGCGGGCATCTCAATAGGCCGGTATTCCGCACCGGCAATGCGGTCGCTGCTGTCCAGCGGCATGCCCAGCGGATCCAACACGTGCGAAAGTAACCCGTCGCCACAGGGAACCGAAAGCACACGACCCGTACCGTAGGCATGCATCCCCACAGTAGCCTTATCTTCCTCGCCCAGTGCCACGGCGTACACCAGTTTTTCTTCCAGGTTCATGGCGATGGCAAAACCGCCGCTTTCCAGCTCAATCATCTCGCCCAGCTTGCAATCGTTGAGCCCGTCGATATGAAGGATACCATCACCGACAAAGAGCACCATGCCGGTGCTGCGCACGTCTACCGTGCGTTCATAGTCGCCCAACCGTTCCTTCAGGTTTTGGCCGACCGTTTTCCAAGTCGTTTGGGTCATAGCTCCTCCTTATCATGCCGCGTCAGCATTTTGCGCACGTTGGTCAACTGCCCCAGCAGCGAGCCGTCATACGCGCGTCCGTTGATTTCTACCCGTATGCCCGCGATCAGCTTTTTATCGATACGAGTAGACATTTGCACATGGCAGCCCAGCATCGATTCAAAATTTTGTGTAATGCGCTTGCGTGCCGCGATGGATAGCGGCATGCCCGAAATAATCCTTCCGCGCAGCAGCAGGATCTCATTCTGCTCCATCTCATGCTCGTTTTGAAGGGTCGTAACGGCAGCTTCTTCGCTCACAGTCTACTTCACCTTCTTCAGGAACTCATCCACAAGCTTGGCATGGTCCGCCTGCTTGACCTCGCGTTGGAGGATTTTACCAGCCAGCTGCACGCTTAGGACGGCGACTTCGTCGCGCATTTGATCGCGAGCATTTTTGCGCATGAACTCCGATTCCGTACGAGCCTGGCGCAGGGTCAGTTCAGCGTTTCCGTGCGCTTCCTCCAGGATGTGCTGTGCCTGTTCCTGCGCCTGCGCCACGCTTTTAGCCACGACATCCGCGGCCTGCTTACGGGCGGCTTCCAGTTCTTCCTGCGCCTTTTGCTGCTCTTCCCTGAGCTTCTCCTGCGCATCCGAAACGTCCTGCAGTTCCCTGGCAACGCCTGTGCTTCGCTTGTCCATATAGCGGCGCACGGGTTTGTACAATAGGAAGTACAGCGCGACGATAAGGATCGCGGCATTGACGACATGCAGCAGGATGGACAGCGGGTTGAACATACCCTCCACGTCTCATCCCTCCTTTTTCGATATCGAACGCGTCGTCACGCCTTCGCGCCGAGGATGAACACGATCAGGATTGCGACCAGCAGTGCGTACACGGCGCAAGTCTCCATCATAATCAGGCCGAACATCAGCGAGCTGTTGATTTTACCCGAAGCTTCCGGCTGGCGGGCGATTGCTTCCACTGCCTTGCCTGTGGCGTTGCCCATGCCCAGCGCTGCGCCCGCGCCGCAAAGCGCGGCAATACCCGCACCGATGGCGATAATCCCTAATGTCATAATAATTCCTCCTTGACGTTTGTTTACCTAGCTTTATCGTTATGCGCAAAAGCGCGGATAACGCTTACTCCACTGCCTCGCTGGTATATACGATGGCAAGCATGCCGATGACGAAGGTCTGTATGGCTGCGTCGAACAAATTGAAGTAAGACGCTACGATCGCCGGCAGGATGATCGGTGCGACCATGTAAACCAGATCCATGACGATGGTGCCGACCATGATATTGGCAAAAAGACGAATGGCCATGGAACAGGGGGCGATCAAATCCGTAATGATACGGATGGGCATCACGATCGGCGAGGGCGAACTCAGCCCCTGTATACGCCCTCGCAGCCCTCCGCGGTACTTGAACCCCGCGACGTTGAACGTGACAAACACGCATAAGCCGACCGCAAACGTGCAGTTGATGTCCTCGGTGGGAGGCGGGATGCCGAAAAGTTCGACAATGCTATTGAAGAACACATAAATCATCAGCGCCATGCCCACCGGGCCCACGAAGTTCGCTGCGTGCCCGATGTTCCCTTTGGCCCAGTTGTGCATCCCATTCACCATCAGTTCCAACGCATTTTGTGCGCCCTTGGGAACCGGCTGCATTTTTCGAATCACCAGCACGTTTAGCAAAACCAGTGCCGTCAGCAATAGCGCAAGCACACACCAGGCGATGACGACCGACAGGCC
>JAJFVI010000342.1 GCA_021371895.1 Eubacteriales bacterium
ACCCTGCACCTGCGGCAACGACGGCTGTCTGGAGCGCTACTGCAGCGCCACGGCAATCATCCGCATGGGGCGGCAGGCCATGTTGCAGCATCCTGACAGCGCTTTGTACGGCGCCTGCGGGGGTGACGTAACAAACATGACCGCCAAAATGGTGTTCGATTGTGCCCAGGAAGGCGACGATGCAGCGCTGAAGGTGTTCCGCCGCTATGTGAATTACCTGTGCATGGCGCTGGACACCGTGACCGCCTTCCTCGATCCGGAAATAATTATTCTGGGCGGGGGCGTAAGCAAGGCCGGCAATTTCCTGCTGGATGCCGTACGCGAGCGCCTGCACCATTATCTGTTGTTTAAAACCATGCCATCCCCCCGTATCGAGATCGCGCGGTTGGGCGCGGACGCGGGTATGATCGGCGCGGCGATGCTGGGCAAACAACCCGTCAAGGAGGCCTGAACCCATGGCGAACGATACCGTCGGCTCCCTGTTCCAAAACCCGCCTAAAGAAAACATCTACCATTGCACCGTCTCCGGTTGGGTGCGCACCGTACGCGACAGCAAGGCGTTTGGCTTCATTGAGCTTAACGACGGCACAAGCTTCCAAAACCTGCAGATCGTTTTGGAGGACGGCCACACCGCCGATTTCGCCGCGGCGCTGAAAATCACGCTGGGCAGCGCGATACAAGCCACGGGGGAGCTGGTGCTTACCCCGGGGATGAAGCAGCCCTTCGAACTCAAAGCCGAAAGCGTGGATCTGATCGGCGCTTGCGATCCGAGCTATCCCCTGCAGAAAAAGCGCCACAGCTTTGAATATCTGCGTACCATTGCGCACCTGCGCCCGCGTACCAATACTTTTTTCGCGGTGTTCCGCATCCGGTCACTGGCCGCGCAGCTCGTACATGCGTTTTTCATGGAGCGCGGCTTCGTATACGTCCACACCCCGCTGATCACCACCAGCGACTGCGAGGGCGCGGGCGAGATGTTTCAGGTGACGACGCTGGACGTTGGGAATCCCGCACGCACGGAAAGCGGCGCCGTGGACTATGGCAAGGATTTCTTCGGCAAACAGGCAAGCCTCACCGTCAGCGGTCAGCTCAACGTAGAAACCTTCTGCATGGCGTTTCGCAACACTTACACCTTCGGCCCCACCTTCCGTGCCGAGAAGAGCTATACTCCACGCCACGCCGCCGAATTCTGGATGATTGAGCCGGAGATCGCCTTCGCCGATCTGTTCGACGATATGGCGCTGGCCGAAGACATGCTCAAATACGTTATCACGCGCATTCTGCAGGCCGCGCCCGCCGAGATGGACTTTCTGAACAGCTTTGTGGAAAAGGGCCTGATCGACAAGCTCAGCGCCGTAGCCGAAAGCGCTTTTGCCCGCTGCACCTATACCGAAGCCGTGGACATCCTGCAAAAGAGCGGCCAGCCGTTTGAGTACCCCGTTTCCTGGGGCATCGATCTGCAAACGGAGCACGAGCGCTACCTGACGGAAAAGCACTTTGGCAAGCCTGTGTTCGTATACGATTATCCCAAGGAGATCAAGGCTTTCTATATGCGCATGAATGACGACGGACGTACGGTCGCAGCGGTGGACATGCTGGTGCCGGGCATTGGGGAACTGATCGGCGGCAGCCAGCGCGAGGAACGGCTGGAAACGCTGCTTGCCCGCATGAAGGAACTGGGCATGAGCGAGGAGCAGTACGCCTGGTACCTGGATACGCGCCGTTTCGGCACCGCGCCCCACGCCGGCTTCGGATTGGGCTTCGAGCGGCTGGTGATGTATCTGACCGGCATGACCAACATCCGCGACGTGCTTCCCTTCCCCCGTACCACAGGCAGCGCAGAGTTCTAATCCGTCACAACAAAAGCAGAAGAACATCGCGGCGCGGCAAGGGCGTGTTTAAATGCGCGATGGTTTTTATGATTTCCGGGAGGCGGACAGAGGATGGCAGATACATTTCGGCAGGACATCGACGCCATGTACGCGCAGGCTGCGCGCTGCGACCGGCTGGACGCACTGGTACCCTCCCTGTATGCGGTGCTGGGCCGCAATGGCAAAGCGCTCGCCGGCATCAGCTATGCGTATCGCCTTTCAGCCACCGATACGGGGTATACCTGTGCTTTCTCGCTGACAGACGGCCGGTTTGCGGAACTGACCAAAGGCGCGTCTGTAGACGTGACCGTCGTCGGCCGGGAGGCCAATTTACTGTCCGTCTTCCAGCGCAGGCTCAACCCCGTGGCGGCGCTCGCGCTGCGTAAAATTAGGGTGGAAGGCAATTTGACTGCGCTGATGAAGCTTGCCGCGTTTTTATAAAAGAAACAAAAAACGGCCCGCACCCCTATCCGTTGAGAAACGAAACGCGTGCCGGTCGCCCCTATGGGCGGCCGGCACGTCTTTTTTGCCATGCCAGTTGGATTCCGTGCAACATATGACTTTCCCCTACAGTTTTAGAACTAATTGCAGCTCGTCGCGTATCGGGATACCATCGCAGCCTGTAAGCGGGATAAGAGGTTTCATGCGCCGCGATACGTCTACCTGCCTAAGCCGCACGGTTTCCAGCTCCATCCCGAAGCGCTGGTAGAATCGAAACGCGCGCGCGTTGTCGTTCGTAGTTACCACACGCAGGCATCGCATTCCCCGCGCGCGGCACGCATCAGCCGCCAGCCGCATCAGCGCGCGCCCGATACCCGCGTGCTCCCGGCGGCTCAGCAGTGAGAGGATCTCAGCATCATTTCCCGTAACGATAAAATGAACTGCGCCGATCACCTCGCCGAAATCGACGCAAAGAAACATATCGCACGCAGTGAGGTCGAACCATTCCCCGTGCGCAACCACATTGACGTCTCCCCATGCTTCCCTGAGCAGCGCGTTCATCTGCTCCCGGTAGCGGCTGTCGCCTTCAGGATTTACATACTCCATGCCGTTTGCCCTTCCCGGTTTTCTCATCGCGCATTCACGCGGCTCGCTCGTTTTTCGCATACCGAAAGCGAAGGCCGTATCTCTTTTCGTCAGTATAACAAAAAGAAACCCCTTTGCGCAACGGTCTGTGGCTCCCAGTCGCATGGGTGATTACGGGCGCTGCACGGCGTCCCTCCGTTTGCCTCGGTGCGGACGTTTATTTTTTATACAAGTGGACGGTTTTAATGAAGTCTGTTACCGTCTGGTTTACCGTATATACAGAGAGTTATCCACATTTCCATAATTTTCTGTGGATAAACTAATTAGACGCATATTCGTAATAATATCTTCGCTTATTTAGCCATTTATTCATTTATTTAATGAATTTGTAAGAAATAATACCCATTTTTTCCTTATTTTATCCACATACGTACTTGTATATCAGAGAAACATATGTTACAATATCTATGTTACAAGTTCGTTTGGCTACCGATTCTCTGTCTAACCTCGAAACATGAAAGAGGCGAATCCTCGTGGACAAGTCGTTAGCATGTTTAGCAATCGCTTTCTTGGGGATAGCTTTCGTCGTATACCTCATGATTCTGGATCACGGGCGAGCCAACAAGCTGAAGCTGAAGGCAAAAAAACTTTATGCTTCCCCCCTGTTTGAGGCCATGCGCCCGACGCTCAAGCAGGCGTATAAATACTCTGTCGAACGCCTGATTATCGACAAAACAGGCTTCACGCTGCGCTTTCTGTTTCCCTTCGGTTACGAAACCCGCTTCGATATGGCCGAGCATGGCTTTCCCCCGTTAAGCGTTGAAAAGCAGGAAGCGCTCTTGCTTTTACTGGAGGAATTCGTGCCGAAACTGACGGAACACGACTGTTATTGTTTCCGTTCGGTACGCCATAAACTGCTGGATGGGCAAGTGGAATATCAGTATAAATACATCATCCGCATTGATTACAAAAATATGCTTGCCCGCGCCCCCTATTACGACGGAACGCTGCAAAGCCAACTGTGGTAATCCTCTCCGAGTGACCCTCCTGCCGCGCCGCCGTAACAGTTCGCTGTTGTGGCGGTTTCTTTTCCCATGCGGTTTCGCAGGAACTTCGCTTCGGCAGCTTCCGGGGTCTTTGCCGCATGCGCGCCCGCGCCTGCGCGGCGTTCACCGCGGGTTTGCCCCTTCTAAACGATTGGCGCAACACACTTGTAAGCCGTTTCGATTCTATGTTATAATTAGGGTTACGCATGGGCTGACACCCGGCGTCGCAACACGGTCGCGGGACTTTCCTGCGGCGGGAGAAACTGGGGGCGCCAAACGCATATGAACGGCAGCAGACAGCAAAACGTCATATCGCCCACGGTATTTGACCGGGAATTGACGTGGCTGCAATTCAACCATCGGGTGCAGATGGAAGCCGATAATCCGGACAACCCGCTGCTGGAACGCGCCAAGTTCCTATCCATCGTCACATCCAACCTGGACGAATTCATGCAGGTGCGCTACCATACCGTTCTTGAGGCCGCCGCCGGCATCAGCGCGCGCAAGGTGCTGCCCTGCGGATTGACGGCTGAGGAACGCCTCAAGCGCGTCAACAAGACCATCCTGCAGCAGCAAAACTTACAATACCTCCTTTACGAGGGTATATACAGCGAGCTGTACCATCAGGGTGTGCAGCTATTCCCTCTCTACCCCCTGAACGATGAGATGCAGGCCCGCGTGAAGGAGATTTTCCTGCGCGAGCTGCTGCCCCGCCTGAAACCCATTCCCTGGGGGGAGGAGCTTATCCCCCTGCCCCAGAAACGCCTGCATTGGCTGGTGCGCCTGCATCCCCGCAGCGGCCGAGGCGCAAGGTATGTGTCCGTCGCGCTGCCCGGTTCCCAGCGCCTGTACGAACTGCCTTCGCCCGGGGACGCGCGCTGCCTGATCCGTAAAGAGGATCTGGCAAAGATGTTCCTGCCGCTCCTGTTTCCCGAGGACAGGGTGGAAGAAGCGTCGATGTTTCGCATTCTGCGCAATCAGGATTTTGTAATGGACGAGCACGGCGATGTGGCGACCGTCGTGCGGGAGATGCTTTTGAAGCGCCGCACCGGTGATGTGATGCGCCTGGAGGCGGAGGAGCGGATGAGCGCGGAAATGCTCGCCATGCTCATGAAGCGTTTCCAGGTGCCCCCGGAACATCGCTACCGGGTCACGGGCCCGCTGGACTTGAACAAGCTGATGATGTCCCTCTACGGCACGCTGGATCGGCCCGACCTGAAATATCCCCGTGCGGAACCCGTGTCCATTCCGGCATTGATGGGCGGGGAGATCTTTACACAGATCGCAGCGCGGGACTGGTTTTTATACCACCCCTATCACAGCTTCGAACCGGTGATTAACTTTCTGGCGCGCGCTGCGGATGACCCCGACGTATGCAGCGTTAAAATGACGCTTTACCGCGTCGGCAGCAGCAGCCCCGTGGTTCGCGCGCTGGCGAAGGCCGCTGAAAACGGCAAGCAGGTCACGGTGCTTTTTGAGGCGCGGGCACGGTTTGACGAGGAAAACAACCTCGCGCAGGGGGAACGGCTCCGGCGTGCCGGCTGCCACGTGCTCTACGGCATACCCGCCCTGAAAACCCACAGCAAAACCGTACTCGTCAGCCGGATGGAAAACGGTCACCTTCGGCGCTACCTGCATCTGGGCACCGGTAACTACCATGATGGCACCGCCAGGCTGTACACCGATATGTGCCTGTTCACGGCCGATCCGCAGCTGGGCGAGGACGCCGCCCGCTTCTTTTATGGGTTGGAGGGCAGCGGCCCGACGTTTAGCCTGGAACAGCTTGTGGACGCGCCCGGACGGCTGAAAACGAGGCTGCTGTCGCTGATCGACCGGGAAAAGCAGCACGCCCTTGCCGGAAAGGCTTCGGGTATCATCGCCAAGATGAACTCCCTGCTGGACGCGGAGATCATTGCGGCGCTGTATGACGCCGGCCGTTCCGGCGTACACATCCGGCTGATCGTGCGCGGCATCTGTACGCTCATCCCCGGCGTGCCGCGTTTGAGCGAGAACATCGAGATCGTCTCCATCGTGGGGCGGCATCTGGAACACGCGCGTGCCTTCCGTTTTGAAAACGGCGGCATGCCGGAATACTACCTCTCCTCGGCGGATTGGATGCCCCGCAACCTCGTCAAGCGTCTGGAGCTGATGTTTCCCCTGAAAGATCCCGCCTGTCAAAGGGCGGTGGACAGCATCCTTGCCTTACAGCTTGCCGACAATGTGAAAAGCTGGCGGCTGGACAGCAGCGGCAACTATACCCGCAAGCATGCCGTCGCCGCCACGGTAAACGCACAGGAGATCCTTCTGGCTAACCTCGGAGCCGTCATGACCGGCCAATGGCAGCGCGGAATCCCGGCCGATGCACGGGCGGAGTAAAACGACGGAAAGGCGGATGGCCTATGAACCGAAAAGAAAGGCGCGAACGCGCCAGAGAAGATATCGAGGCAGTGCTGGCACGCGATCCGGCGGCGACAAGCCGGCTGGAAGTGCGGCTGTGCTACCCCGGGCTTACAGCTCTCAAATCGCATCGCATCGCACATACGCTGTTTCAGCACGGGCATGTGCTGCTCGCACGGCTGGTGAGCCAACGCTCGCGCCACAGCACGGGTATTGAAATCCACCCCGGCGCGACCCTCGGCCGGCGTGTGTTTATCGACCACGGTGATGGCGTGGTGATCGGTGAAACGGCAATTGTGGGCGACGACGTGACCATTTACCAGGGCGTTACGCTCGGCGGCACCGGCAAGCACGTTGGCAAGCGCCACCCGACCATCGGCAACGGCGTTACCATCGGCGCGGGCGCCAAGGTGTTGGGCCCGATCTCCATCGGAGATCGCAGCAAGGTCGGCGCGGGCGCCATCGTACTCAAGGATGTACCCGCGGATTGCACGGTCGTGGGCAATCCGGGCCGAATCGTGAAGAAAAAGCAACCGCAGACCGAAGTGGATCTGGATCAGATCCATCTGCCCGATCCTATGCTGGATCGGATGGAATCGCTGTATATCAGGCTTACGCATATGGAACGCTGCCTGGCAAAGCAGGCCAAGCGGCTTGGCTGCGCCGACGAAGACACTCTCAAGCTGGCGGATGAAGCCGACGAGGAACGATGTATAGGCGATTGTTCCGCCTGCGCTGACGCTCCGCAGCCTTTGAAGGAGGACCCATATGCAGATTTATAACAGCCAAACCCGGAAGAAAGAAGAATTCGTACCCGTCACGCCGGGCAAGGTGCGCATGTACGCCTGCGGCCCGACCGTCTATAACTACTTTCACATCGGCAACGCGCGTCCGTTTATCATCTTTGACGTGCTTCGCCGCTATTTCGAATCCCGTGGGTACGAAGTGACGTTTGTGCAGAACTTTACCGACATCGACGATAAGATGATCGCCCGCGCCGCCGAAGAAGGCATCACCGTGAACGATCTGGCCGAGCGCTTCATCGCCGAATATTTTACCGACGCCAAAGCATTGGGCATTCACCCTGCCACGGTACACCCGCGGGCGACCCAACACATGCCCCAGATCATCGCGCTGATCCAAAAACTGTTTGCAAACGGACTTGCTTACGCCGTGGATGGGGACGTGTATTACCGCGTGCGCAGCTTTCCGCGGTACGGATGCCTGTGCGGCCAGAATCTGGAAGAGTTGGAAAGCGGGGCGCGCGTGGATGTGGAAACGCGCAAGGAAGACCCCATGGATTTCGTGCTGTGGAAAGCGCAAAAGCCCGGCGAGCCCGCGTGGGACAGCCCCTGGGGGCCCGGCCGCCCCGGCTGGCACATCGAGTGCTCGGCCATGAGCATGACCTATCTGGGCGAAACCCTGGATATCCACGGCGGCGGGAAAGACCTGCTTTTCCCACACCACGAAAACGAGATCGCCCAAAGCGAGGGCGCGACCGGCAAGACCTTCGTACATTACTGGATGCACAACGGTTTTATCAACATCGACAACGAAAAAATGAGTAAATCCAAGGGCAACTTCTTCACCGTGCGCGACATCAGCAAGGAGTACGATCTGGAAGTCGTGCGCATGTTCCTGCTCTCCGCGCACTACCGCAGCCCCGTCAATTTCAGCAGGGAGTTGATCGCGCAGGCCCAAAGCAGTCTGGAACGCATTTACGGCGCGCGCGACCACCTGCTTTTTCTGGAAGCCAGCGCCGTTGACCGTACGCCAAACGAAGAGGAGCGCGCGTTTATGACGGCGGCGGACGAGGCGCTGACCAAGTTCAACGCCGCCATGGACGACGACCTGAACACCGCGGACGCGCTGGGCGCGCTGTTTGAGCTGGTACGCGAAGCGTTCAAGTTTACGCAGGGCGGTATCAGCCGCGAGGCGGTAGCCTGCAGTCAGGCGAAGCTAAAGCAAATGACGGACATCCTCGGTCTTCTGATGAAGCAGCCGGACGATGTGACTCCAGCGGTGAACGCGCTGGTGGAAGAGCGCGCCAAAGCCCGCGAAAACAGGGATTGGAATCGCAGCGACGAACTCCGCGACCAGATCAAGGCGGCAGGGTACATTCTGGAGGATACCCCGTCAGGCCAGAAGGTGCGCAGGGGCGGACGCTGAAACAATGGGAGGGAGTCGAGTCGCAATCCGCATAACGCGTAAACCGATTGCGGCCGATACCGGAGGGTTGCGTATGCCATATGTTCCAAACACACGCGCGGCCGGGAACGGGGCCGACCGGCCATCGGGCAGCCACGGCACACGCACCACGTTTGTGGCAGGCGTGTGTATCGCTTTGACCGTAACGCTTTGTGTGTTACTGCCGGTTTCGCACCTGCGAGCAGGCGCGTTCGCCACAAGCAGTGCGTACGCAAGCAAGCCTGTCGTTTCGGCCGTACAGACTGCCGTAACGTGGCCGCAGGGCACCGTGGATGTAAACACAGCAACCGCAGATGATCTGTGCGCTCTTACCGGCATCGGCCCCAAGCTGGCCGAAGCCATCCTTGCTGAGCGCGAGGCCGCCGGCGCCTTCGATTACCCGGAGGATTTGGAGATGGTCAAGGGCATCGGGGATAAGACACTTTCCAGGTTTTACGATCAGCTTTATTTCCCCGCGCGGCTCGTACCGACTTCCGCCTCGTAACGGAAAGGACCAAAACCCTATTCATCGTTTTCCGCCCGCCGCCTTCAGGCTGTTTTGGGGAAAGAGCATACCGGTGGCTTAACACAAACGGGATTTGGAAAATGTTTGGAGGACAACCATGAAACGTGTACTGATCGCGGGAAAGGGCAGCTATCTGGGCGGAAACATCGCCGATTGGCTGAAGCGCGCACCCGACCGCTTTTTCACGCGTACGCTGGACGTTCGCGGGGAGGACTGGAGGACGTTCGATTTCGCCGGCTTCGACGCGGTCGTACTCGTCGCGGGCATCGCGCACCAACGGGAAATTCTGCAGCGCGAGCCGCGCTACGACGCAGTTAACCATGTACTGGCGGTAGAGGTCGCAAAAGCAGCGAAAGCCGCCGGGGTGCGACAGTTTGTGTTTTTCAGCTCCATGAGCGTTTATGGGCTTACCACAGGACGCATTACTGCGGATACAGTGCCAAACCCCACGACAGCCTATGGCAGAACCAAGCTCGCAGCCGAGCGGGATTTGGCTCCGCTTGCGGACGCCGCTTTCCAAGTGGCCGTTTTACGGCCACCGATGATCTACGGAAAAGGCTGCCGGGGCAACTATCCGCGGCTGGCTGCGATGGTGGACAGGCTGCCCGCTTTCCCCAGAGTGACCAATGAGCGCAGCATGCTCTATGTGGAAACCCTTTGCGCATTTATGGATGGGCTGCTGGAAAGCGGGGCAGGCGGGCTGTACTTTCCGCAGAACCGCGCCTACGTAACCACTGCGGAACTGGCAAGGCAGATCGCGCTGGCACATGGCCGTCGGCTATGGCTGCTGCATAGCGTCGGATGGCTGATCGGCAAGCTGTCCTATTGGAGCGGCTCCTGGGGAAAGGTGTTTGGAACCCTCACCTACGATCAGCGGATGAGCGACGCGTTCCGACCGGCGCAGGAGCTTTCGTTCGCGGATACCATCCGAGCCACGGAGGCCAAGGGATGAAGAAAAAGGTGTTGTTCGTCGCCACGGTGCTGCGCGGGCACATCCTCGTGTTTCACCTGCCCTACATGCAATGGTTCCGGGAGCAGGGGTACGAGGTGCATTGCTGTGCCCGCAACGATACCGGCGAAACGTCGCCGGTCATCCCAAGCTGCGACCGCTACATCGATCTCCCCTTTGAGCGTTCCCCGCTGCACCCGGGCAACCGTACCGTCTACCGGACGCTGAAAGCCCTGATGGACAGCGAGGATTACGCGCTCATCCATTGCCATACCCCCATGGGCGGGACTCTGGCAAGGCTGGCGGCACGTACAGCACGAAAACATGGTACGCGCGTGGTTTACACCGCGCACGGCTTTCATTTTTTCAAGGGCGCTCCGCTTCAAAACTGGCTGCTGTACTACCCCATGGAGCGGATGCTTGCGCGCCTGACCGATCTGTTGATAACTATCAACGCGG
>JAJFVI010000345.1 GCA_021371895.1 Eubacteriales bacterium
CGCCGGGGTAGCTGACGCCGTAGCCCAGGGTATCACAGGCGCGCACCTTGATGGGCACGCCGCTTTCCTTGGCCAGCTTCATCAGCTGTTCGGCAAAGGGCAGTACGAAGCCATAGAAATCGGCGCGCGTAATATCCTCAAAATGGCACCGGGGCACGATGCCTTCCTCCAGTGCAGCCTTTACGATGTCCAGGTACTTGTCCATCGCCTGGGCACGGGTGAGATGCATCTTTTTAAAGATATGGTAATCGCTGCAGGATACGAGGATGCCCGTCTCTTTGACACCCGCTGCCTTGACCAATTTAAAATCGGCGGCGTTCGCGCGAATCCAGGTGGTGATCTCCGGAAATTCCAGCCCCAACGCCTGGCAGCGCTCCAGCGCCTCGCGATCCTTATCGGTATACAGGAAGAACTCGCTTTGGCGCACCAGCCCCTTGGGCCCGCCCAACCGGTTGAGCAGCAAGAATAAATGCTCTATCTGCTGCGGGGAAAACGGACTTACGCTCTGCTGGCCATCGCGGAAAGTGGTATCGGTCATCCAGATGTCTTCCGGCATATTGATGGGTACCAACCGGTTGTTGAAGGCGATTTTGGGAATGCTCTGATAATCGTAGATCTCACGATACAGGTTGGGGTCTTCCACATCCTGCAGATCGTACTGGTACTGGAATTGCATCAATTGATTGGTTTTAGGGCTGAAAACAAGCATAGTGTGATCTCCTTCCCTGTGTGTGGCACGGTGACGACCAGCAGTGCCAGGTGCATGGGTATTTCGGTGAGGGGTGGAAATTTCTTTCTATTTCAGAACGGAATTCTTCCTGCAGGACGCTTGCATTTTGTCGCTTATTCGGTTTTTTCGCTTAACGGCATGGAAAAACGTCGGGAAAGTGGCTGCAATTATGGAAAACATGTGTGAAACGTGTCGAAAACATGTGGTTTGTCTGTGGAATATGCCGCAATCGCGTTTAAACACGCGATATCCATGTGTCCCGCGAGGGCTGGCTATTCTTTCACCACGTTTATGCGTTATGCCAGCGCCTTGACGAACGCCTCGATGCGGCGGAGACCTTCCAGGATGTTTTCCATCGACGTGGCATAACTGAGTCGGCAGAAGCCTTCCGCCATAAAGGCGTTGCCGGGTACCGTGGCTACCTTGCCCTGCGTCAGCAGCGCGTCGGCGAAGGCGGCGCAATCATCCAGGGGCACGCCGGCGCAGCGCTTGCCCATCAGGGCGGACACGTTCATCATAACGTAAAACGCACCTTCGGGTTTCCGGCAGCTGAGGCCCGCAATGGCGTTGATGCCCTTCACTATCACGTCGCGGCGCTTTTCAAATTCCAGTCGCATGCTTTCCACGCAATCCTGCGGCATGCTCAGCGCCACCGCCGCGGCGTGCTGCGCGGGCGTGTTGGGTGCGGAGGTTGCCTGGCTCTGGGCATCGATCATGGCTTGGATTACATCCTTGGGCCCGGCGGCGTAACCGATGCGGAAACCCGTCATAGCGTAGGTTTTGCTGACACCGTTGATGACGATGGTGCGCGCCTTGATTTCGTCCCCGAGGGACGCGATGCTCACGTGCTTGTGCGCGCTGTTGATCAGACTCTCGTAAATCTCGTCCGAGATGACGTAAAAACCATGCTTCACAGCCAGTTCCGCAATCGCTTTCAGCGTGCTTTCCGGCCAGATGCAGCCGTTGGGGTTGTTGGGGGAGGTAAGCACGAAGGCTTTTGTTTTCGGGGTAATCGCCGCGGCGATAGCCGTGGGCGCAGGTATGAAATTGTCCTTTTCGCAGGCAGGTACGAACACAGGCACGCCGCCCGTCATTTTGACCATCTCGGGGTAACTGACCCAGCACGGCGTGGGGATGATCACCTCGTCGCCGTCGTCAAGCAGCGTAAAGAACGTGTTGTACAGGGAGTGTTTCGCCCCATTGGAGACGATAATCTGGCTTACATCGTAGGTAAGCCCGTTATCCCGTTTCAATTTTTCCACAATCGCCCCGCGCAGTTCCAGCGTGCCGGCCACTGCTGAATAACGCGTCATGCCGCGATCCAGCGCGTCCTTCATGGCATCGCGAATAGTGACGGGCGTATCAAAATCCGGTTCGCCCGCGGCAAAACCGATTACGCTCTCGCCGGCAGCCTGCATCGCCTTGGCTTTCGCGTCCATGGCAAACGTAGCCGAAGGGGTAATGTTTTTCGCTTTTTCCGATATTCCAAGCGGCATAGTGGATTCCTCCTGCAACGGCGCGCCATCGCGTGCCTTCGTCAAGCATGCAAATGGCGGATGCGCCATTGCATCTTGCAAATCGTACAAGCCGCTACCGCCATGCGGGGGTGCCCGTACGCACTGTAACGCATTATAGCATAGACATCCCTCTGCGTAAAGAGCTAAATGTGTCGTTTTTAGCACAAATCGGACATAGTGAATAAATTCATCCTTTAATATTCATTTTTGGCCGCACTGTGAATTCGCGTCCCCAAGCGCCGGACAGGGTTTCATTTCCCCGGTATTTGTTTATGCCATATCAGGAGGGTTGATAAAGCATGCATCAGAAATTGAAATGGATCATCCCCATCGGAATCGTACTCATTTTACTCTTCGTGGTACTCGTTACCGCCAACCGCAACGCGCCGACAACGGAAACCACCCCGACGGCATCCCCCACTGTGGAAGTAACGCCCACGGCTTCTCCGACCGTTGCGGCAACACCCACGGCATCCCCCACCGCGAAGGCTACACCCACAGCTGAAGCAGCCGCAACGCAAACCCCCGCCGCGAAAGCTGATACCAAAATGCCTTACGTGCTCAACCTATTCCAGAATACACCGCTGGATGTGAGTAAGTATCAGGGCAAGGCGTTGTACCTGAACTTCTTTACGGGCTGGTGCTACTATTGTATGCAGGAGATGCCCGATATCAAAAAACTCTACGAAACCTATGATCCCAGCCAGGTGGAAATTATTTTGATTCACGTGTGGAGCGGCGAAAACGCGGACGATTCGGCCGCCGTGGTGGAGCAATATGGTTTGCAGGATCTGACTCTGGTGGAGGACGACCAGATGGCTCTGGCCAACCTGATCGGCTTGACCGGCTACCCCACCAGCCTGTTTATTGATAAGGACGGATACCTGAACGCCTATCAGCCCGGCCAACTTACCTACGACGCCATGGCAGCGGCGCTGGACAAAATGGGTATATCCAAGCGCGACGCCAACATTGCCGAGGAAGGCGCAGCACCGGAGGCTACAGCCGCAACCGGAGCCCAGACATGAGCATCGCGGCGGCGGCCATCCTGCCGCAAGCAACGTTTTGGGCCATGTTCGCCGGCGGTCTGGTGGCTTTTCTCTCCCCATGCGTACTACCGATGCTGCCGGTGTACACCCTCTACCTCGTAGGCGAGGGTTCGGAAACCGCCGACAGGCGCGCCGCCTGGCAGGGGGTACTCAAGCGCAGTTTAGGGCTGCTGCTGGGATTTGTGACGCTGTTCACGCTTCTGGGCGCGGGCGCTGGGCTGCTGGGCGAGGCGTTTCGCAACATCGACCGGGGCGTGCTCAACATTGTCACCGGTGCGCTGATGATCGTCTTTGGCCTGTGGACCGCCGACTTTTTCCACTGGAAGGGCGTAAAAGCCCCCGCGTGGGTCGGACGGGTGAAAGTGAAGCCGGACGGGTTTTTCAGTGCCGCGCTATTCGGCATCGTAATTGCGTTGAGCTGGACGCCGTGCCTTACGCCGATACTCGCCAACGCGCTGATTTTAGCCGCTTCCAGCGCCACCGTCGGGCAGGGGATGCTTTCACTGGCGGTTTTCGCGCTGGGGTTAAGCCTGCCGATGCTGCTGATCATGGCGCTGTATCAGGGCATGAAGGATGTGGTGGTGTGGCTTCGGGATCACCAGTCGCTGCTGCGGCGCATTGGCGGCGTGCTGATGATCGCCTACGGCCTGTGGCTGCTGATCGCTGCGCTAACCTGAACTGTCAAAAGCGGCTTAACCGCTTCAGACTGTTGATAAACTCTTCCAGTTGTAAATCAGCTTGCGCAAAAAGTCCTGGATGCCAGAAACCAGGCCCGATCAGGGCGGGAGCGTACACGGACGTACACTCCCGCCTTGTCGTGGCGCTGGGCTCAACGCAGACAGGGCTTTTTCAATAAGCTGAAGCGGCTTGGCCGCTTTTCATTTGCCCTTTTTTCGGCTTGATGCGGCCATCGTTTCGCGCCATACCGGTTACAGGATGATCTGCGACTCGAAATACCGCTCCGCAAACGCCGTCTGCGCGCGGATCGCCTCGGCGGCCGGCTTCGTGCCTGCGGCAGCGACGACCCACTTATCCTCCACGTCGTTGAGCCGGTGGATGATGGCGACCACCTCGCCCTCAAAAATCTCCACCGGTTCCGAAACCCCGAAAACGTAAGCATCCTGCCATTCGTTGTCCGCGGCCAGCACATCCGCCACGTACCCGTAGTTCAGCCCGTAAACAAGCTCCTTGTGATCCGGGTGTTGGCTGCCCAGCGGCCGATCCACCGTAACGCGCACGCGTTTCCCCAGCACAAGGCGCAGTTTCTCCTCCGCCGCCGTCGCGCGCGCGGCAACGGTTCCCCCTTTGCCGACATTGGCAGGGAAATCAGTCAGCTTACGTTCCTCCGTCATCCTTGCGGTTCGCAGGGAGATGCGCCGTTCGGGCACTGCGGCCGGCACTCTTCCCAGCTCATCGCACAGGTCGGTCGCCAGCGCCCCGCGCTCGCCGTATTTTTCGGCGGCGGCCATGCCCGCCAGCCCATGCAGCGCGCAGGCGGTTTGCAGCAGGCGCGTACCGGAAAGGCCATAGTATTCCCGGCCTGCCATCAACGCCCCCAGCACGCCCGCCAGCACGTCCCCGCTGCCACCCTTGGCCATGGCCGGTGTGCCCAGCATGTTAAGGGCTTCCCCGTCCGCGGCGATCAGTACGCTAGTTGCGCCCTTGAGCACGATCGCGCCGCCGTAACGGGCTCGCAGTGCCCGCGCAGACGAC
>JAJFVI010000004.1 GCA_021371895.1 Eubacteriales bacterium
GCCGATGGCTTTTTCAAAGGCCTGAATGACCGTTGGGGGAAATCCGTCCGGAAAGGTGGGAAACGGTTGCGTTACCGTTACGCCGCTCATTTCCCAGTGCCCGGTGGTCGTATCCTTGCCCGCGCTGCGCTCCGCCGCGCGCCCAGCCGCGCCGCGCGCGTCTGCCGGACACCCACAGGGCACATTGGGGATGTACCCCATGCCCATACCCGCCAGATGCGTAAGCCGGGGATGCGCGGCACTAATGGTATGCAAAAGCGTGCTCGCGCCCACGTCGCCATAGGCGGCGGCATCAGGCAGCGCGCCCGCGCCTACGCTGTCCAAAACGATCAGAAACACTCGTTTCATGGGAATGCCTCCTTTTATACGATTCCAAACCTTTACCGCACAGTTCTCGTGGCTCAAGTGCATACAAGATTTGCAATCGTATTACCCTGACCATTGTACACGAATCGGCCATGTTTGAAAAGCTATTTACTTTTCAGTCTTTTCCCCGTACAATCGTCAGGATAGGGGGCGAAAGCATGGCATATACCTTTCTCGCTACGGCGGCCTTCGGGCTGGAAGGTCTCGCGGCCGCGGAACTCAGGCGCATGGGCTTTGACGCCAAAGCGGATGCGGGCGGCGCGCGTTTTACGGGCGAGGCGGCGGACGCCTTTTCGGCCAACCTTTGGCTGCGCACCGCCGATCGCGTGTTAATGGTACTCTACGAAGGTACGGCGACGAGTTTTGAAGATCTGTATCAGGCGGTTTTCTCCGTAGGGTGGGAAAAGCTGATGCCGCGGGACGCGCACATCCCCGTGGCAGGCAAATGCGTACGCAGCACGCTGATGAGCGTGAGCGACTGCCAGGCCGTGGCCAAGAAAGCCATCGTGAACCGCCTGATGGAGCGCCTGCGGGTTTCAACGCTGCCCGAAACCGGCGCATCCTACCCCGTGGAGGTGGCGCTTTGGCAAGACAGGCTTCGCATAACGCTGGATATGAGCGGCGAAGCGCTCAACCGCCGCGGCTACCGCACCTGGAACGGCGAGGCGCCCCTGCGGGAAACGCTGGCGGCGGCGTTGGTGGAGCTTTCCTCATGGCGGCCTTCCATGCCGCTGTACGACCCTTGCTGCGGCACGGGCACATTGCTGATTGAAGCGGCGCTGCGCGCCACGAACCGCGCACCGGGGCTGAAACGCGCATTCGCCTGCGAGCAGTACTCCTTTATGCCCAAGGAGCAAATGCTTGCGCTGCGCCAAAAGGCCGAGATCGCGTACACGCCGGAAACGCCTTTTTCCATCGGCGGGAGCGACATCGACCCGGAAGCGATCACGCTGTGCGAGCGCCATATCCAGCAGGCGGGGCTGGAGGGCCTCCTCCCGGTTTCGACAGGCGACCTGACCAAGTTGACCTTGCCCGGGCCGGCAGGTGTTTTGCTGTGCAATCCGCCCTACGGCGAACGGATGAGCGACCGGGCCAACTGCCAGGTGCTCTACCGGGAACTGGGGCTGCTGCTCAAGCGCCATCCCGGATGGAAAATGGGCGTGATTGCCGCTGACCCGTCGTTCGAGCGCACCTTTGGCCGCCGCGCCGTGCATAAACGGCGGCTTTACAACGGGCGGCTGGAATGTGAGTTCTTCCTTTTCACCTAATGCAAAGAAGGCAGCAACGACCGCCGTGCCGGCGCGCACCGGCGGTCGCGTAAAGGTCATGGCATTTTCCTGCGTTCCGCCTCCCAGAATAACAGTTGACTCTGTCCATTGATTCATGTATGCTTGAATAGTGGACAGAGTCCTTTATTATGGAGGTGGCAACCCCATGAACGCGCAAACGGCCGCAATCGCGAAAATACGGAGTTTCAACCGCTTTTACACAAATGTTCTTGGGCTTCTGGACAGGCATATCCTGCATTCGGATTTCTCGCTCACCGAGGCGCGACTATTGCTGGAAATCGCGAAAAACCCGAACTGCAAGGCGCACGAACTCGGCTTGCGGCTGCAAATCGACCGCAGCTACGTCAGCCGGATGATCAAGCGGTTCGAGGCCGAAAAATTAATCATCAAAACGCCGTCTTTGCAGGACAACCGTTATAACGATCTGCAGATAACCGACGCCGGGCAGAAAAAACTGAACGACCTGAGCGGGCGTTCGGACGCGCAGGTGTTTTCGCTCATCAAAGACCTGTCGCCCCAAGAGGTTTCTCAGGTGCTGGACGCCATGGCGCTCGTCCGTGAAAAGCTCTCCCGGGCAGCGTTTCCGGCGGTAATCCGCCCCTATCGGGAAGGCGACGCGGAGTATATCGTGCAGCGGCACGAGGAACTTTACCGCAAGGAATATGGCCTCTCCGCGTCGTTCGCGGACTATGTGAAACGTACGGTGTACGAGCTGGCCGGGCATTACAACCCCGCGAGGGAATGCATTTTGATTCCGGAAATCGACGGCCGCCCGCTGGGAAGCGTCGCCATTGTGAAATACGACGATCAAACAGCGCAGTTCCGCTTTTTTCTGCTGGAGCCGGAAGCCCGCGGTTACGGGCTCGGGCTGCGGCTGATGGAAGCGGCGCTCGATTTTTGCCGCAAGACCGGCTATACACATGTATTTCTGGAAACCATCAGCCTCCTGACCACCGCGCGTACGATTTACCATCGCATGGGTTTTCGTGTCACGCAAGCCCACCTCCAGACCGAATGGGGCCGGGAGGTGCTGGAAGAACGCTGGGATTTGGATTTGTAAGCTCTCCCCCAACAGCGAGAGAAAGAAAAACGCGGAGACCGTAAAGCGACCTTCGCATTTATTTACTATTCGTGTTCATTATTATTCAAAAAAATCTTCTTCCACCGGTGGCATATGGTCGCACACCATCAATAGCGCGTCCTCGCCATTATCCTCGTAATAATCCTTACGCACACCCAGCGTCTGAAACCCGAACGCCTCGTAGAGCTTTTGGGCGGTCATGTTGCTTTTGCGTACCTCCAGCGTCAGGTATTGCACGCCAAGGTTGGCGGCGTACTGCATCAGCGCTTTCAGCAATGCCTTCCCCACGCCCTTTCCGCGGGAATCCTGTTTCACAGCGATGTTGGTAATATGCCCTTCCTCCAGGATTATCCACGCGCCGCCGTATGCGATAATCCGCCCGTCTTCCTCGGCCACCAGGTAACGAGCGCAGGCGTTTTTCTCCATCTCGTCCAAAAAGCTCTGCCGTGACCAGGGTGTGGCGAAGGTCGCCTTTTCAATCTCAACTACCTGCGAAACATCTTCCGCGGTCATACGCCGGACGGTCATGTTTTTTGCGCCGCGAGCTTCGCGGCGCGCGCGCGTTCAGCCTGCGGCGCGCGCAGGTAAACGGGCATCAGCCCCAGATAATCGACCTGTTCGTTCCGGTGCGCGTCCGCCAGCAACGCGACTGCCGCAGGCCGGAGGGTTGCAAGGTGCGCCGCCGGAAACAACGCCCGCGCACCCAGTTGCGCCATAATCGCCTCCCGGAAAACCTGCGCGCCGTCGCCCACGAAACAAAGGGGCCGTTCGTCGCCCGCCACCGCCAGCGCGTGCTCCAGAAACACCTCCAGCTTCGCGGCCTCGTTGTCCGTCTGGCGTAACGGCGGAAATTCCGCATCGAACATCGCCGCGTACACCTGCCCGGCGCGCGCGTCCTGCAGGGGGCAAAGCAGCGCCCGCGTTTCCCCCGCGCCGGCGGCGAGGGCTTCCAACGCATCCACCCCTACGCAGGGCTTGCCAAGGCCATGTGCCAAGCCTTTTACGGTACTCACCCCGATGCGCACCCCGGTAAAGGAGCCGGGGCCGACCACCGCAGCCAGCAGATCGATATCGTCTATTTCCAGCCCAGCGCGCGTGAGCGCCTCCCGCACCATGGGCATGAGGTTGACCGAATGGGTCATTTTGTTGACGGCCGCGCCTTCATAAAGCACACGTCCGTCCCGCGCGATCGCCACACCGCAGACCGGCCCGGACGTATCCACCGCTAGAATGTTCATGCCATCGCCTCCAAAGCAGCCTCGTCCAGCGCGCGGAAACCGCCCGCCGGCGTAAGCGTGAAACAGCGGTCGGTATCGCCCGTGACGTCAATCGTGATCTCCAGCCTCTTCTCCGGCGCCGCTTCCACGGCGACACCCGGCCATTCTACCACAGCCACGCCCTCATCGTACAGGTATTCGTCCATCGAAAGCTCATACAGCTCCTCCGCGCCGCCCAACCGATACCAATCGAAATGGTACAGCGGCAGCCGCCCGCCGGTATGCACCTGCAAAATCGTGAAGCTCGGACTGGTTACATAGCCGCCGATGCCCAGCCCCCGCGCGATACCGCGGGTCAGCTCGCTTTTGCCTGCGCCGAGATCGCCAA
>JAJFVI010000010.1 GCA_021371895.1 Eubacteriales bacterium
CCAATGGCGTCCAAAGCCCGCGAAAATAGCGCTTGACAAGATTTTCGTCTTGCTGTATGATAACAACCGTTGTGAGGGTATCCGCATAATCGAAACGACGTTGGCCCGCGCAACGAAAGCGTCCTTTGGTTAAGCCTCGACGCCTCAACCTTGGATGGTTATCATGCGGGCGTGGCGGAATGGCAGACGCGCCGGATTTAGGTTCCGGTGCCTAACGGCGTAAGAGTTCAAGTCTCTTCGTCCGCACCATTGCTTTTTCTTCAGCGAGAAGCCTGTGGAACGTGCGGTAGTAGCTCAGTGGTAGAGTGCCACCTTGCCAAGGTGGAAGTCGCGAGTCCGAATCTCGTCTACCGCTCCACTTTTCTTACTGGCAGGGTGTGGCAATGATCGAACTTCGCTGGACGCTTGCCGGCGGGTGTAGCTCAATGGCAGAGCTCCAGCCTTCCAAGCTGGTCATGTGGGTTCGATTCCCATCACCCGCTCCAATGGGACGGTCACATAAGGCCGTCCCTTTTCAGCATATTGCCATAGGGGAATGGGGCTTTGGAATCGCGTGAAAAGCGACCGCTCCGCTCCGAGAGCAAAAGAGATTAAAGAGGGTCGTACCCACGGATTTTCAAGGGGTGTAAGCTTGATGGTAATGGCGGCAAAGGGTGGGTGAAAATCGCGTTTTCGGTGCGGAATGGCTATTGACACGAGATTTAAATAATGGTATGATTCCTTGCGTGCCCCGAAAATTGAATATCTGGGTGTGGCGCAGTTTGGTAGCGTGCTTGAATGGGGTTCAAGAGGTCGCAAGTTCGAATCTTGTCACCCAGACCAGCAAAAGATGACCATCGATTTTTGTCGATGGTCATCTTTTGCTGGTCTTTATGCGGATTTGTGAATGGTAAGGCTTATAAACACACACGGATGTTAAGCCTTAGCAACATGATATAGCTTTTGGATAAGGCCGTTGCCATGAAATTTTATAACAGCCTTAATGCCTACTGTTGACATTCTTTAAATGTGGATGTAAAATATAGTAAAATAAGATAGGAGGTGATAATGTGTTATTACCCATTATAGCTTCGCCTAATGATGTTTTACAGGTTGTTCAATTTCTAAAAACACGCGCAATAGGATGTACTCTTGAAGATGCAAAGGTGGTCATTGATAAAAAACTGCTCGATCATAGAAAAATAAATGCTTATATTATTTGGGGCTTAGTATATCGTGATGGTGATAAATTAAAGTTAAGTGAATTAGGCAAGAGACTTGCAAGAGTAAGTGAAACAGAATATCCAGATATATTTTCTTCGGTTATTAGATCAATAAATCCATACCACAGTGCACTTGAATGGGCATTTTATCAGAAGGATATTAACTCAATAACCAATGTTGATATCGCCTCTTTCTGGTATGAGAATAAAAAATTTTCTCTAGATTCTGAAAATGAAAACACACTAAAAGATATGGCAGTATGCTACTTCAAGGTTTGTATGGCTGCTGGTATTGGTATATTAACAATAGGACGTAGAGGACAACAGACTCGTTTAGATTTGGACAGGAACCAACTAGGACAATACATTGGTGGAAGCTCTCTGATACCCACTGCGAAAGACGATGAAATAGCAACAATTGCTGAGCATCCCGGTATTGAAAGCGAAAGTAGTCCCGCATCACCCTTAAGCTCCTTAAAAGATTCACTTAACAAGACAGAACCAAACGCTCCATCATCGCAAGCTGATGCTCTACCTGCGCTTGATGTCCCTATACGGATTTTTATATCTCATGGTAAAAATATGGAAATAGTCGAACAGATTAAAACATTGATTGAACTAGCTAATCTTGACTATGAAATTGTTGTTGAAACTGAGACCGCTGCAATTCCAATACCAGAAAAAGTTTTTGGCGCTATGAGGAGATGCAATTCTGCTGTTATATGTGTATCTGCTGATGAAAATGATAAAAAAGAAGACGGTTCTTACGATATAAACAGGAATGTCCTTATTGAAATTGGATCTGCATTTGTACTTTATGACAAAAAGGTAATTCTTGTTTGGGACAAGCGTATCGCTATCCCAACGAATTTACAGGGATTATATCGGTGTGAATACACGGGAGATGAATTATCATGGGGTCCTGGTATAAAACTTATGAAAGCACTAAACGGTTTTAAGAGGCTTTAATTTCATGTTCGTATTTAGCGTAAATACAGCTTGCCGACTGTTTGCAACCATTGATATAACTCGATTTCTCCAAGTCCTATAATTTCACTCCGACCAGCAAAAGTCCGTCGTTTAGTACAACGGACTTTTTCGTTTTTCAATGGCACCGCAACTGTTTTGGGCAACGCGACGGTTGCCACACCGCGTTTACGACTGCGGTATTCAGCAAATGGTATTATCGGCTTGCTTCCCGCAGCATGGTCTGCAACGCTTCCCGGAAAGTGCCATCCTGCTCCCGTGTGCGTTTCGGTGGGCCTTTCAACCTGCCGCCGCCCATTCGGATCTTCCGCGCGGTATGCCGGGCAAGTAAAAGCGAGTCGATATTCGCGCCGGTATAGGCCATCCCATCCTGATTGAGCACTATCGCGTTCCGTGCCAGTGCCATGGCGGCGAGGCCATAATCCTGCGTAACGACGATATCGCCTTTTTCAATCAGGTTCACCAACCGAAAATCCGCGCTGTCCGCGCCTTTATCGACGGTCATGGTCTGCGCGCCGTCGCGCTCATAAAAATGTGCGGTGTCGCACACCAACAATACTGGAATCCCCTTGGGTTTGGCGCATGCGATGGCGATATCCACCACCGGGCATCCGTCGGCATCAATCAAGATTCTCATACGCGTCTCCTGCAATCAAAAGTAGTCATTAAGGTAGTTTAGCATAAACCGGTAAGCGGTACCAGCCATGCCGACAATAAGCCAATGAAAACTGTATAGTCAAGGACACGAAACTGCTGGCATAGGAAAGAGACTTATGAGGCCGAAGGTTCAAATCCTTTCACCCAAACCAGAATCATTTCTGTGAGAATTGCGAGATTCTTATGGCAACGGTTTTATTTGCGTTACTATCATTGGTATATGGGTATATTGGATAACGCGGCCTGATGTTCAGGCCGTAGCCGGCCCAACGGAGGTGTGTATGGAAAAGTATATTGCTCTTTTACGCGGAGTGAATGTGGGCGGCAATAATATAATACCGATGCCAAGCCTGAAAGCTGCTTTTGAAGAAGCGGGTTTTGCTGAAGTCAGCACCTATATCAACAGTGGGAACATCATCTTCTCCTCTGAAAATGAAAATCTATTGGCATTACAACAGAAATGCCACCACGCTATTTTGCACGCATTTCAGCTGGATATTGCCGTTGCCGTTATATCCGCAAAAGACTTGCGGGAAGCGCTGGAACACGCGCCCAAATGGTGGGATAAGGATGATGAGGCTAAACACAACGCGATTTTCGTGATCGCTCCCGCAGACGCGGAGGCCGTAATGGAATCCGTCGGAGAGGCGAAACCGGAATACGAACAGGTTGCGCACTACGGGCAGGTTATTTTTTGGTCGGCGCCGATCAAAACATTTTCACGGACAAGGTGGGCAAAGATCGTTTCTACGTCAGCTTATCAAACCATTACGATTCGTAACGCGAATACGGCTAAGAAACTATCGCGATTTTGCGTGTAACGGACAGTAACGGGTTTGCGCGTTCCGGGCAAAAGAGCCTTCGCTGGTCATGGTTTACAGTTGCGCGTTTCGGGGTATCAAAGAGCATAGTGTCGGGAATGGGAACGTCAGGCCATAAACGAAGTGATTGCAGTTTCCGGCGCATGGGGGCTTCTTGACCGCGAAGCCGGCTGCCGTGGGAAACGCGTATCGCGGGCTCCGACTCACCAGCTAGCAAGGGGGAATCCGCTTGAAAAGTATGCCGGTTCTGTTTATCGGGCACGGGTCGCCCATGAACGCCATCGAAAACAATCCATTTTCCGCGAAGTGGGAGCAAATCGCTGAACACCTGCCTAAACCGAAGGCTATTCTGGCTGTATCCGCTCACTGGTTTACACCGGGAACGCGGGTGAACGATTCTCCTGCGCCCCAAATGATTTACGATATGTACGGCTTCCCGGCTGAGTTGTACCGTGTCGCCTACCCCGCGCCCGGCGCACCCGAAACGGCACGGCTGACGCGGGAGTTGATAGGCGGCGCAGCCAGGATCGACAACTCGTGGGGGTTGGATCACGGAACGTGGTCCGTACTCAGGCACGTTTACCCCAAGGCGGATATCCCTGTGTTCCAGCTCAGCGTAAACCGGGACGCCACCCCCGCGGAACACTTCGCGCTGGGCAGCCGCTTGCGCGCGCTGCGCGAACAGGGCGTACTGATTTTTGCCAGCGGAAATGTGGTGCATAATCTGGCGAAGGTTCGCTGGGATATGGACGGGGGTTTCTCCTGGGCGGAGGAATTCGACCGTTATATAAAACAAAATATCGTCAACCGTGATTTTGACAAAGTTGTGCGGTATAAGCAGGCGGGGGAGTCCGCGTCGATGGCCTTTTACACGCTCGATCATTTCGCTCCGCTATTGTATGCGTTGGGGGCGACCGATGAGAAGGATGCCGTAACGGTGTTCAGCGATGTTTGCGTTTTGGGGTCGCTTTCCATGACGAGTTATCTGTTTGAGGCGCCGGGCGGCTTGGACGAAACAACCTTACCGAAAGAGGAGCAAACATGAAACAGCGGGATATGATTAAAACGGTTCGTGGGCAAAGGGCAGTGGACGGCGCGGGCGTCCGGCTGGTGCGGGTGCTGGGCAACGCGACCGTGCGGGATTTCGACCCCTTTCTGATGCTGGATTCCTTTGATTCTGCCGACCCATCGGATTACGTCGCGGGCTTTCCCACGCATCCGCACCGCGGAATTGAAACCATTACCTACCTCATTTCCGGCAGAATCGACCACGAGGACAGCCTTGGCAACAAGGGGACTATTTTTGCGGGAGAAAGCCAGTGGATGACCGCGGGGAGCGGCATACTGCATCAGGAGATGCCCAAGCCGGCGGAGCGGATGCTTGGCTTTCAACTGTGGCTTAACCTGCCCCGCAGCGAAAAAATGGCCGACCCGGCCTACCTGAGCATCACCAATGAGGCGATCGGGTTGATCCGGCAGGACAAGGCCGAAATCCGTGTCCTCTCGGGGCGGTTCGGCGATGCTGCCGGGGTTGCGCCGCAGCACATCCCGGCCAGCATCTTCGATATTTGCCTTTCCGCGGGCGGTACAATCGATATTCCAACCAAGCCCGACGAAACGGTGTTCGTATTCCTGATCGAGGGGGACGCTGTATTTGGCGGCGAAACGGTGCCGGTAAAAACCGCTGTTCTGTTTGGCGTTGGGGACTCCGTCGCCGTTTCTGCTCCGGCGGATGCGGACGCGCGCTTTATCTTCATCTCTGGGAAACCGCTGCACGAGCCTGTCGCGTGGGGTGGCCCGATTGTGATGAACACGCGGGAGGAATTGGAGCATGCGTTCGATGAGCTGGACAAGGGCACATTCATCCGGCATGGGTGAGAGGTTAGCGGCTAACTGCACAAACCGGAGGTAATGCCTGCCGATAAAGCGAAAACCAGACGGCATGGTATGCAAGGACTGGCGATGCGTCCATCAAGCAGACGGCTCGGCTGGGCGTGTGAAGATATGAGGGTGAAAACCCTCTGGATATACAGAATCTCTGCCATCGAGCGGGTTGTGCGTCCCTACAACCCGTTTGCTTTCTGACCGAATATAGGGTATGATAAACGCTAGAGGGGGCGCGACCATGAAACGTCTATTTCCTTTGATTCTGGCTCTATTGGTGATGCTCACGGGCTGCGTGGCGCTGAAGCCGGAGCCCGGCAATGCGGAGGCGGACGCCGCGAGCGCGGCAACGCAATCCCGCTACCGGGAAAACGAGATTACAGAATATCAGGGGGCACGGCTGGACCCTGCCGTCGGCCCGCGGGATAACTCCATCAGCGGTGTGCAGCATGTGGATATCGTCGGCTACACCCTGATTATCGATGGTCTGGTGGATCAGCAGACGACGCTCAGCTATGATCAGGTGCTCGCGCTGGATGCCTACGAACGCCTCATCACCCTGCATTGCGTGGAGGGTTGGGATGCGAGCATCCTGTGGAAAGGCGTACTGCTGAATGATCTGATCGCCCTGGCCGGAGCAAAGCCGGAGGCAACGACGGTGATCTTTACCGCCGTGGATGGGTACACCACCTCGCTCCCGCTGGCGACCATCCGAGAAAAAGGGTTAATATTGGCCTACGGTGCCAATGGGCTGGATTTGCCCGACGAAATGGGCTATCCCTTCATCGTCGTTGCGGAAGATAAACTTGGCTACAAATGGGCCCGGTGGGTGAACCGCATCACGCTTAGCGACGACGCGAGCTATCAGGGGTTCTGGGAATCGAACGGCTATTCCAACGAGGCGGACATCCCGCAGGAATAAATGGCAAAGAGGGTTTAGGGACACATGGAAATACAGACAGTTGCGGTGGTCGGGCTAGGCGCGTTGGGTACGCTGTTCGGCCACCAGCTGGCGAAGCATATGCCCGCAGAGCAATTGCGCATCCTTGCCGACGCGGAGCGTATCGCCCGTTACCGGCGGGATGGGGTATACAGTAATGGGGAACGGTGCGAATTTCAGTATACAACACCGGAGGAAACAACCACGCCCGCGGATCTGATACTGGTGGCGGTCAAGTATGGGCAGCTGGATGGCGCGCTGAGGACGATGCGCAGCCAGGTGGGGGAAAACACGCTGATCCTCTCGCTGCTCAACGGCATCAGCAGTGAAGGCGTGATCGCGGAAATCTACGGCCGGGAGAAGGTTGTCGATTGCGTGGCGTACGGCATGGATGCCGTCAAAGAAGGCAATCGCCTGACGTACCGCAACATGGGCAAGCTGTGCATCGGCACGCAACTCGGCGGCCCGCCGACCGAGCAGGTGCTGCGGGTGGCGCGCTTCTTTGAGCGGACGTCTGTCCCCTACGAGGTGGACGAAGCTATGGGTAAGCGCATGTGGGGCAAGTTTATGCTCAACGTGGGCGTAAACCAGACGGTGGCGGTCCTTGGGCCCAACTATGGCACCCTCCAGCAGGAAGGGCCCCAGCGTGACACCATGATTGCCGCCATGCGGGAAGTGATCGACCTGTCCCGGTTGGAAGGCGTGAACCTGACCCAAGCGGATCTCGATTACTGGTTGGGCATACTGGCTACCCTTAACCCCGAGGGCAAGCCCTCCATGCGCCAGGACGTGGAGGCCGGGCGGCCCAGCGAGGTGGGGCTGTTCGCAGGCACGGTGCTGGCGCTGGCGCGCAAACACGGCCTGGATACGCCTGTAAACCGGATGTTGCTGGAACGCGTGAATGAGATCGAGGCAGCGTATTAGCGGTTGTGACACATGAGAATATCCCCCAAGCCCCCGCCGGGTTGCTGCACTGCCCCAGAGAAAACGGACATTGAAAGAAAACCTCCCAGCGTAGGATAATAAGCTACGAAGGGCGGTTCTTTCTATGCCGCGAGAGTATACAAGGATACTGGAGCAAAAGGAACTCATTACTAAAATGCTTTCCGAGGGCAAAACACAGCGAGAAGTCGCACAGGAACTGGGCTTTAAAGATAAGCAGGTTATCAAAGGGTTTATCAAAAGAGAACGTCGAAGGGAAGCAAAGCAGCAAGCAGGCATCATGCCAAAGGCACGCGGACGCAAAGCAACAGTAACCTTGCAGGAATATAAAAGCCGCGACCGGCATCGTATGCACGCTGGCAACCGATGCGGAAAACGTATTTACCGTACTGACGGCGCGACAGATGAACGAAAGTATCTACATCGTTTCCAAAGCGGTGGAACCTACGGCGCACAACAAGCTGATGAAAGCCGGGGCGAACAACACCATCTCACCCAGCGAAATCGGGGGGCAGCGCATTGCCGCGCTGCTCATCCGCCCGGCAGTAATCTCTTTTCCGGATGTGATTACCCGTGCGGGAGACGTGACGCTGGATCTGGAAGAGGTGTCTATTCCGGAACAATCCCCCGTAAACGGCAAAAAGCTCGCCGAAGTGAGGATACCCGAACGTACGGGGCTGATCATCCTGGCGTTGAAACGAAAAGGGGACGCGACTTTCAAGTTCAACCCCGGTTCCACGGAAGAACTGCGAAGCGGAGATACCATGGTCGTGCTGGGTACGCAGGAACAGGCGCGGCTATTAAACGACATGGTCGCCGATAAACATAAAAAGAGTGATACGCACACGCCCAAGCCGGATGGCAAGGGCGCATCATCCATCATGGCCTTGTGTATACGGAAAATGAACATAGCAAACCGATCTTTCTGTCGCCGCCGCTTCCTGCGGAGGCGTTCTGTTTTTGGCGTGTGCAGCACCTTGCAGCGCTCACGTTTAGGAGCTCGCCGAGCAAATTAATCTTGCTTTTTCAGCACCTTTCGCATATAGTAGAAACATGGGAATAAGTAAATATATGGGAGGGACTTTCCATGAAGAAGGTTTTCATACTCCTGATGATTATCGCACTCATCCTGCCCGCCGCCGCGCTGGCCCGGGGGGCTACGGTTGTGACGTTCGACGACGCCGTACTGGAAGCCGCTCTGCGCACGGCGGTCGGCATCACCGAGGGGGATGTGACGGATAAAGACCTTGCCAAGATCACAAATCTGAACATTGGGCGCAATTACGAGCAAAACCCCGACCCGACAACACAGGTTCACAGCATCGCCGTGCTGGCTTATTGTACGAAGCTCAATAGCCTCCAGTTGAACTTCCATGCTATTACCGACATTACGGCGCTTGCCAAGCTTAAGAAATTAAAAACACTGGAGTTGGGCGGAAACCCGGTTGCCGACATCACACCGCTTACGGATCTGACAGCGTTGGAAACCCTGCTGCTGTTCAACTGTCAGGCACAGGATTATACGCCGCTTGCTAATCTGAAAAAACTGAAAGCGCTCTATCTGGACTTTTCCACCATTTCCGACCTGACGCCGCTGGCGAAACTAACCAAGCTCAAAGAGCTGGGTCTGAAAGGGACAGCTGTTACGGACGTTACCCCTTTAGCCAAGCTGACATCGCTGCGTACGCTGTTCCTTTCGGAATGCGCAATTGTGGATTATTCGCCTCTTTCCAAGATTTATGGCAAACTGAAGGACACGGATTTTACGCTGACCGACGCAACTACCGTGCCGCGCGAAGTGGTTGCCTTTGACGATCCGGTGCTGGAAACTGGCATCCGCAAGGCGCTGAACAAACCGGATGGGGACGTGTATACGGATGAGTTGGCGGACATCAGGGGAATTAGCACAGAGCTTTCCTACCAGCAAAATCCGCCGGAAGGGACGCAGGCAACAAGCATCCAGGTGCTCAAGTACTGTGTGAACCTGGAAAATCTGGATCTGAATTTCAACAAGATCACCGATATAACGCCGCTGGCGGGACTAACGAAGCTCACCACGCTGTTGATGGGCGGTAACCCCATAGCCGATATCGCGCCGCTTTCCGGCCTTACGCAGTTGAATACGCTGGCGCTGTTTAACTGCCAGGCGAAGGACTATTCGATGCTTAGTAACCTGACACATCTAAAGGAGCTTTACTTGGGCTTTTCGACCATTTCGGATCTTACTCCGCTTGCGGGGTTGACCGAACTGGATACGCTCGCCATTGAACAAACGGCAGTTACTGACTTGACGCCGCTCGCGGGGCTTACGGCGCTACGGAAGCTGTATACGCAGGGGTGCATGATTTCCGATTATTCGCCAATCGCGGCGATCCTCCCCAACCTGACGGAATCGGACTTTGATCCCGCAAAGACACAGACGGTCGTCACTTTTAGCGACCCGATGCTGGAAGCGATCATTCGCGGTGCGCTAAACATGCCCGAGGGTGACGTGAACGCCGCGCAGACTTCGCAGATCACGGAGCTTACCTTTAAGCGGTTCTCCGATAGGCCGGCAAACGAGGACATTTACGATCTCTCGGCGCTAAGCTACTGTACGGGACTCAAGAAGCTTATTTTCGCCGATATCGCCGCGACCGACCTGAGCCCGCTTGCAAGCTTGACGGAACTGAACTCCCTTGACCTTCTAGGTAGTAAAGCGACGGATTATTCCGCGCTTGCGATTTTAAAGCACTTGAGCTGGTTGGATTTATCCTATTCGGCAATCTCTGATCTCTCGCCGCTTGCGGGCTTGAGCAAGCTGGAAGCGCTCACGCTGTGCTATACGAACGTGAGTGACCTTACACCGCTTTCCGGACTTACGAAACTGATCGGTTTGAAGCTGGAAGGCACGATGGTTACCGATTTCAGCCCCATTACGGCAATCTATCCCAACCTGATCAAAACAGATTTTGATATCAACAATCAGGGTGGTGTAGCGTTTAACGATGCGATACTGGAACAGCGAGTGCGTGCCGCGATGGGAAAACCGGAAGGCAGCATTTCACCGGAGGAAGCCGCGGCGGTAACGAAACTGGATCTTTCGCAGGATTGGCAAAGCGGAGAATCCATCCAAAGCATTGCGGCCCTGCAATGGTTCACGGGGCTTACGGAGCTCTCCATCGGCGGCAACCGGGATATCAGCTCGCTTGCGCCGCTGTCGGGGCTGACCAAGCTTACGACGCTGGGCTTCAGCTGGTGCAACATTACGGATATTTCTCCGCTTGCAAACCTGAAAAACCTGCAGGTGGTTATATTCGGGTGGGGGAATCGGGTCGAAAATCTGGACGCGCTCGCCGGGCTTGACCAGTTACAGGTTATCGACGCAAAAGACGCCGGCATCCGGGACGTGAGCGGGCTTGCAGACTTGCCAGCGCTATTGGAAGCGCAACTGTGCGACAACCAGATTACCGATGTCGCGCCGTTTGCGAAAATTCCCCACTTGAGGGTTCTGCTGCTCAAAGGCAATCCCATTACGGATTACGGACCTATTGAAGCGATGTTGCCGAATCTGGACACGGATATTAAGGTAGGCGACGACGGCCATGTTGCGGTAGGTGTGGTAAGCGATGACACGACCGTCGTGCGCTTCTCCGACTCCCTTTTAGAACAAAAAGTGCGCGAAGCGCTGAATAAACAGGATGGCGACATCACCATGACGGACACGGCGAACGTGACGTCGCTCAACCTGGGCGTCGACTGGCAGCAGCATATCCCAGAGGAAATCCAAATTAAGAATCTGGATGGTCTGGAGTATTTCACCAATCTGACGGATCTGAATCTCTGCTTTAATCAGGCTCCGGACATCAGCGCACTGGCGGGGCTTACAAAGCTGCAAAGCCTGAACATCGGCGGCAACCAGGTCATCGATATTTCTGCGCTGGCTGGGCTTACGAACCTGCGCGAACTGACCATGTTCGGCAACCAGATTGCCGATATCACGCCGCTTGCGAATCTGACGCAGCTGGGTTATTTGCATGCCGACCGCAACCTGTTTACCGATTTAAACCCGCTTTCCGGCCTCACAATGCTTAACTATATCGATATTTCCGATATGCCGATAGCGGATATCAGCCCGCTGGCCTCGCTTGCAAGCCTGACGTATCTGGACATCGCGAACACGCAGGTAACGGATGTTTCTACGCTGGCGGGGTTTACGAACCTCACCGGCCTCAAGCTGGAAAACGACGCGATTACAGATTATTCCCCGCTGAAGGCGATCTATCCCAACCTGACGGATAAGGATTTTGAGATGAAGTAAAATCTTCTCAACTAAACGGAAGCGCCGACGAAAATCAATTTCGTCGGCGCTTTTTATTGCTGTTGCAGAGCCGTGCCATCGGTCTACAGGTTTTCCCGCCGCCCGAGCATCACTCCGCAGCTTTCGCGCACGATGAAGGCGGGCGCGCGCACCAGCGTAAAGGGTGGCTTGGGCGTGGATTCCTTGCTGCAATTGATCAGTTCGTTCACCGCGGTGCGCGCGCGCTCCTCGCTGTACAGGTCGATGGTCGTCAGCGGCGGGAGGGTATAGGCGCTGAAAAAAGTGTTGTCGCAACCGATGATCGCCACATCTTCCGGCACCTGCAACCCCATGACGTGTAATTGTTTCAGCGCGCCCAGCGCCACCAGGTCGCTGAAGGCCAGTATGGCGCTGGGTCGATGCCCCGCGCTCGTTTCGGAAAACAGCCGGAGTACGGCGATTTCGCCGGATTCTGCGGTGAAACCGCCTTCACCGTGGTAGGAAGGGATATCTGTAAGCCCCAGTTCCCGCACGGCGCGCAGATAGCCGCAGGCGCGGGCGCCGGAATCCCGCATGGTACGCGCACCCCCGATGAACGCCGTACGGCGGTGCCCCAGCATATACAGGTGCTGCACCGCGTGGTATATGGTGGTTTCCAGATCGTTATGCAAAAACGTGCAGTTGATTCCTGCGATGGGTGGAGAAATGGCAACCAGAGGCATGTATTCCATTAACCGGTTCAGCGCTCCGGGCAGGTCGGCCCGGACGACCTCCAGCACGCCGCCGGAGTACAGCGCGCCGTCCAATCGCCGCCGGATGAGCTGATCCACAATTTCGCCGATATCGTACTTTTCCCCGATGGGTAATTGAAACAGCAGCGTCTCGTATCCCAGCCGCCTGGCCTCGCGCGTCGCTGCACAAAGGATTTTACCGGAATAATGGTCCGTCACCTCCGGCATGATGACACCGATGGTTTTCGTGCGCTGCTTATTCTGCTCCAACGCCTGCGCGGCCAGGTTGGGCGTAAAGTGTCGCCGGTCAATGATGGCTTGCACTTTCTCGCGCGTTTTGGCGCTTACGTTGGAGTGGCCCGTCAATACCCGCGATACAGTGGAGGGCGCGACGCCCGCTTCCCGTGCGATATCGTAGATGGTCATTTTTTCCGCCATGCCCTTCCGCCTCCGTTCATTCCAATATTATAACGGAAAAGTGGACGAATTTCAATATACAATTGGAACCGATTCCAAATAAATTTGAATAGTTTCGTTTAACAATCCTATAAAAGATGTTGACAATGTAGAAAATGGATGCTAATATTGACATAAAGAAATTACGGCGACCACCGAACAGGTTCTTATATCAAAACAAATTGGAACCGGTTCCAAATACGCCGTACATCAAAGGAGGAACACACATGAAAAAATTGGTATCCTTGCTGTTGGCTATTGTGATGCTCCTGGGCATCTGCGGCGTATCGGCCGCGGAGGGAAAGACGGTGCTCACCGTCGCGTCTTGGGATACGACCACCGGCGGTTATCTGGCCGCCACCGAAACGGCGTTCGAAGCCGCCTATCCGGATATCGACCTGCAATACGTCGATGTCGCCTCGCAGGACTATAACATCAAACCCACTACCATGCTGGGCGGAGGAGACACCACGGACGTCTTTGACGTAAAAGAGCTCAGCGACCTGCAAAACTGGATCGCGCAGGGCTACGTGGACGATTTGGAAGCCAATGTCACCGCGGACAGCTACGACCTGAGCCATTATCTGGGCATGGAAAAGTACTACCGTGGCCTGACCGACGAGAAGCTCTACGCGCTTCCCTACCGCAGTGACTTCTGGGTGCTGTTCTACAACAAGACCTTGTTCGACAAGGCCGGTGTGGCTTATCCCACCAACGATATGACCTGGGAAGCCTATGCCGATCTCGCCCGCTCCATGACCAGCGGAGAAGGCATCGATAAGATCTATGGCACCCATTACCACACCTGGCTCAGTGCCGTGTGCAACTGGGCCGTGTGCGATGGTGTTTACACGCTGGCGGACGGAAATTACGATCCCCTTACGTATTTCTACAATCTGACCCTGGGCTTGGAGGACGAAGGCGTATGTCAGGCGTACACCGAGCTTAAAGCGGCCAACCTGCATTACTCCGCCGCCTTCTACCAGGGCAACATCGCCATGCTGCCCATGGGCTATTGGTTCGCGGCGACCCTGATTAACGAGAAAAAGAAGGGCACCTACGACTTCGATTGGAGCTTTGTGGCCGTACCGCACATGGATGGCGTGCCTGCCGGTTCCAGCTTCGGCTCCCTCACCGGCGCGTGCATCAACAAGAACGCACTGCATAAGGACGCCGCCTGGAAGTTTGTCGCATGGCGTGCTTCCGAAGAAGGCGCCAAGGCGATTGCCGCCGTGGGAACGCGCCCGGCGTACGTCAGCAAGGCTGTCGCTACCCTCATGGCTTCTGCCGAAGGCTTTCCAACCGATGATGCCTGCAGGGCTGCGCTCGTGCCCGCGCAGATGAGCATTGAGTGGCCTGTTGGCGACAAAGTCAGCGAACTCAAGACGATCGTCAACGAAGAGCATACCCTGATTATGAGCCGCGAGATCAGCGTGGCCGATGGCGTGGCGGAAATGAACAGCCGCGCGGCGGAACTGCTGGCGCAATAAAACGTTACTTCTGCCGGGGAGGAGGCTTGCCTCCTCCCCGGCAGAGAAGCGGACGGGCGAATGTTCTTTTTCCCGAAAGAACATCTTTCCCACACGCAGAATACCAACAGGCTGAGAACGCCTATCGCAGACCGGGCCGAAGCCGGATTGTGGCGCGTAGCGCATAGCGCTCTGCGCCGGGAGCGTCGGCGGACTATGTATCCCGTTGGCACCGCCTGGCAACCGTACCGGTATCGCCGGGGGGAAGGCGACTCCTCCCCGGCTTTCGTTATCCGTCAGGTTCCATCAAGGGGCATGAAGCAAAGGCTTGTGACGTAGAAGGAATGCCCGGCTTTACGCGAAATAGTATAGCAACGAGTATTTTATCAACACACAGACGGTCGAAAACCCGCGCGGAAACGGCTGAGACGGCATACTGCACAAAGGGGGCTTATAGTATGGAAGGAAAGGCCTTCAAACGAGTCAGCAAACTGGAACGGAAAAACACTTGGATTGCCTATTCGTTCCTTGCCCCGAATTTCATCGGTTTTGCGATCTTCACGCTGGTGCCCGTTCTGTTTTCCATTGTGCTCGCGTTTCTCAACTGGAACGGCGGTTCATTTGACCGCATCACGTGGGCAGGGCTGGACAACTTCGGCGCGATTTTTAAAAACTTCAGTTTTACCCGCAGCGATCTGGGCATTACGGTTCGTAACACAACCGTTTACACGCTTTGCACTGTGCCGCTGACCGTGGCGTTTTCGCTGGGGCTTGCGATGGTGCTCAACAAGGCCACCCGCGGCGCGAAGGTCTTTCGCACCATCTTTTTCTTCCCCTATGTCGCTTCGGTGGTGGCCATCTGTGTGTGCTGGAGCTTTATGTTAATGAAATTTGGCCCGGTCAACGAGCTATTCAAACTATTTGGCCTGAATATTGATAAATCATGGACGCAGAGCCGGCAGTTAGCCATGGTCGCGCTGATTCTGGTGGGTGTATGGCGCAGCGCGGGGTATTATATGGTCATGTATCTGGCTGGGCTGCAGGGCGTACCGCGGGAGCTGTACGAGGCCGCAACCATGGACGGAGCAAGCGGCTGGCAGAAATTCCGCAGCATTACGCTGCCGATGCTCACACCAACGACCTTCTTCGTGACCATTATGATGACGATCACCTGTTTCAAAATTTATGATACCGTCGCCATTATGACCGAGGGCGGTCCCGGCCGCGCGACCAAGATGCTGGTGACCTATATTTTTGATTTGAGCTTCGTGCAGATTAAATACGGCCTCGCCAGCGCCGTATCGATGATCCTGTTTGTCATCGTGCTGGTGATTACCGTTGTACAGTTCCGCATCGAGAAAAAATGGGTTAATTACATGTAGGAAAGGAGGAACCCCAACGTGACGACCGAAAAGATTCGCAATCACCGTAAAACAGGGTTGAACGGGAAAGCCGTCGGCAATGCGGTGCTGCTTCTTTTCCTGCTCCTGTTCGCCTTCCTGGCGCTGATCCCGTTTGCGTGGATGATCTCTTCCTCACTCAAGCTGGACAAGGATGTTTTCCGCTATCCCATGGAGTGGATACCGGCGCACCCGCATTGGGAAAACTTTGTGGTTATCTGGCAGAAAGTTCCGCTGCATATCTATTTCAAAAACACGGCCATCATCTCCGTGGTGGTGACGTTTATGCAGATTCTCACCTCCTCCTTCGCTGCTTACGCCTTTGCTAAATTGCGTTTCCGCGGGCGGGACGCGCTGTTTCTGGCGTATATCGGCACCATCGCGGTACCCTGGCAGGTATATATGCTTCCGCAGTTTATCATGATGCGCTCGGCGGGGCTGTACGATACGCTCTGGGCGCTGATCGTCCTGCAAAGCTTCTCCGCTTTTGGGGTATTCCTGATGCGGCAATTCTACCTGGGTATCCCCAACGAACTCAGCGAAGCCGCGCGGATCGACGGCCTGAATGAATACGGCATATGGTGGCGTATCATGCTGCCGCTGGCAAAACCGGCGATCGTAACGCTGCTCATTTTTACCTTCGTCAACACTTGGAACGATTACATGGGGCCGCTGATCTACCTGACTACGGACAGTGTGAAAACGGTGCAGATCGGGCTTAAGCGCTTCATCCAGCAGTATTCCAGCGATTATCACCTCATCATGGCCGCATCGCTGGTTTCATTGGTGCCGGTGGCGCTTGCGTTCCTCTTTCTGCAGCGTTATTTTATTGAAGGCATTGCTACCACGGGTCTGAAAGGTTGATGAGGACGTTTGTTTGCCGCATTTCTGGAGCAAAATAACTTGAGGACGCTCCTTGTGCCGCCTGAGCGCCGCAAGTTCTTTCCGTCCATGGAAGCACGCCACGTGTGGGAAGTCCTTCCCCGGCGCGGCGAACTTCTTCGCTGGGGGGACGAGGCGACGAACGGCTATCCCGCTTTGCCCGCCTCGGCGTACCTCGCTTATGCCCGCAGCGGCGACCGCCGCGTGTTTGAAACGCCGTATTTCAAGCGCCGCAGCCTGCTGATTGGTGCTGCGCTGGCGGAATGCGTGGCGGGAAACGGCATGTATCTGGATGCGGTCATCGACGGGCTGTGGCTTGTCTGCGAGGAAAGCAGCTGGGTACTCAGCGCACACAATGGTGCGGCGGACGGCAAGCCCGGACACGAAAAAAACATGCCTCTGCCGGACGTGACCAACCCGCATATTGATCTGTTCGCAGCGCAAACGGCGGCCACGCTGGCCCATACGGTCGCGCTGCTGGGCGGTGCGCTGGAGGCTGTAACGCCGCTGCTTTGCCGCCGTGTGCGGCTGGAAGTGGAAAAGCGCGTTTTAACGCCGTTCATGGAGCGGGACGATTTCTGGTGGATGGGCTTTACGCGCAAAGACCTCAACAATTGGACGCCCTGGATCCTGTCCAACATCATCGATGCGTTTCTGCTTCTGGAAACCGACGACGATCGGCTTGCCGCCGCGCTTACGCGCGTCATGCGGATGCTGGACAGGTATCTGGCCTGCCAGTCGGAGGATGGCGGCTGCGACGAGGGCTGTGGCTACTGGAACATGGCCGGCGCGAGCCTGTTGGATTGTCTGGAAAGCCTCCGGCTCGCGACGGGCGAAAAGGCGGATTTCTACGGCGAGCCGTTGATCCGCAACATCGCCGCTTTCCCGCTGAAAGCGCATATCGCAGGGGAATGGTACTGGAATTTCGCCGATTGCGACGCCAAACCTATGCTGGACGGCGAGCGGGTATATACCTTCGGCCTGCGTACGGGCAACCCCGCGCTGGCGGCGCTGGGATACCAGATCGCTGTACACCGGATGAGCGTGATTCCGCAGGATACGTCCCAAATGAATCGCGTGCTGTACATGTTGTTTACGCCGCTGAAACCGATGGTTTCACAGCCTGCGGCGGATTATACTGTCGCTTTGCCCGTGCTGGGTGTGTACGCTTTTGCACGTGGGTATTTCTACGCCGCCCTCAAGGGTGGGCATAACGGCGAAAGCCACAACCACAATGATGTGGGATCGTGTATTCTGTTTTACAGGGGCGAGCCTTGCGTGGTGGACGCGGGCAACATGGTTTACACCGCCAAAACTTTTTCCAGTGAACGGTATACCCTGTGGAACACGCGTGCCGCCTACCACAACATTCCGCTGATTAACGGCGTGGAGCAGCGGGAAGGTGTAAACTATAGGGCGACGAACGTTACTTGGGGAGAAAACGGCGCAAGCATGGACTTGCAGGAAGCCTACCCGGCCGAGGCTGGCCTTATCCGCTACACGCGCGGGTTGACCATGGACGGCGAGGATAGCGTAACCGTTGAGGACGAACTGACGCTCACCGCGCCCGCCCCGGTGGAATGGATATGGCTGTTTCGCCCCGAACCGACACAGGCAACGGCTGCGGACGGTCAAAAGGCTCTGTGCGTGGGTGACTTGCGCATGTCGGTTGAACCGGCGCTTACCGTATGTGTGGAAGAAATTGTGGTAACGGACACCCGCATGCCACGCAGTTTTCCGGGCAATCTTTACCGGGTAACGATGGCAGCCGATCCGGCGGCGCGTCACCATGTGAAATTTCAATTTTTGAGGGGTTGAGGAGATATGGGGAATCCTGTGGCACACAATCCGCTGCGAACCCGCGCCGATGTGGAACGCGCGGCTTGCGAATTGATCAGCCCGCTGCTGCCTTTGATGAGCGAAGGGCGCGCCCGGCTGCATTTGGGCGATACCGGCGCGGTCTACCCGGAAGCGATTGCGCAGATGGAGGCGTTCGCGCGCCCGCTGTGGGCCATCATACCCATGCTGGCGGGGGATTGCGCGGCAGTGCAACCCCTGTGGGATGCGTGGTGTGTGGGCATTGTCAATGGCGTTGATCCGGCGCACCCGGAGTACTGGGGCGAGGTGGCGGATTACGACCAGCGGCTGGTGGAAATGGCGGTGTTCGGCCTGGGCATGTGCCTGACGCCGGAACGGTTTTTCTTTTCGCTGCCCAAGGACGCGCAGGCGAACCTTTATCGCTGGCTTGATCAGATCAACCGGCATACGATGCCCCAAAACAACTGGATCTTCTTTCGCGTGCTGGTGAATATCGGCTTTCGCGCCTGTAGCCTGCCATATCCCGCCCAACAGTTGGAAAACGACCTTGCGTTGATCGAAACCCATTACGAGGGCGACGGCTGGTATTTCGATTATCCTACCCAGCGGGATTACTACACCCTTTGGGCGTTCCACTATTACGGACTCGTCTATTCTCTCGCCATGAAGGATGCCGACCCTGCACGCGCCGAAACGTACCGGCAGCGTGCCGTAAGCATCGCGCCGGATTTTGCCTGCTGGTTTGACGCGGGTGGTTCCGCCTTGCCCTATGGTCGCAGCCTGACGTACCGCTTCGCGCAGAGCGCCTTCTTTTCGGCCGCCGCGCTGGCGGGCGCGGTGAGCGAAACAGTGGATTACGGGGTGCTCAAACACCTGCTGCTTTCAAATATGCGGCAATGGTTTCAAAAACCCATCTTCACCCGCGACGGCGTGCTGACCATCGGCTACGGCTACCCGGATCTTCTGATGGCCGAAGGGTACAACGCCCCCGGCTCTCCCTACTGGGCCA
>JAJFVI010000014.1 GCA_021371895.1 Eubacteriales bacterium
TGAAACCACATTTCCGCCGAACCGCCGCCATCCAGGTTCATCGCGGTTTCAGCGCCGTATTGCACAAACAGCTGTTGCAAATCCTGCAGGGAGATACCGACCGAATACCCGTCCTGCCGTCCATCCACAACGATGAGGATATAGTGTAGCGGCCCGATCTGCCCGATGGCCGTGCGCGGTTCCAGCCGGCCATCTCTAGTGGAGATAACATCAAATGTTGGGCTGAACGCCACCGTCTGTGCATCCCGCACTAACTCAGGCCCAAACTCAAAGGTTTGCCACACGCCCGCGGCTACCATCTGCTTCCCCAATTCCTGGTAGTTCTCTCCCGTGCGATCCACCCTTACGGTCATGTTGCCGTTGGCATCCAAAATGAGCAGGTTACGAGTGGTATCGTGCGTGCGCAACAATTCCCCGTTGCGGATTATGACGCCGTATTTATGCGTGCCGCAATCGTCGCCGTTAATAGCCAGCACTGCATTGGCTTGAGCGGCCAATTCGGATACTGGCGTCATGCTGCTGCTGACCAGAGTTTTAAAATCCGTTGTTGCGGCAAGCTGTACATCCGCCACAAAATAGGTAACGCCGTTTTCGCTCACTTTATTGATGACGATCGAGCGTGAATCATCCTGATACTGCCAGCCATACGGTTCCGATACGCAAGGCGTTTCCCATGCGTAAGCCGTAACCCCTGTATTGGCCACAAAAAACGTTAACACCGCCAGGATGCCGATAAGCCGCCTTTTTAGCATCGTTTGTTTCCTCCGGTTTATTTCTGCCACGATGCTATTATTGCAGAAAAAAATGAGAGTAACATGAAAACCATGAAGATACTTCTTCCAATTTCATGAATTTCTCATGAAATCATGGTATGATGAAACAAGAAAGCGAAAGTAAAGGGTGGCGTGAGATGAGGCTGCTGATTGTGGAGGATGACGACGCGCTGCGCACTGTGCTGACAAAGCAGCTTTCTGCGGAGGGTTATGCCACGGATGCATGTGCTTCCGGCACGGATGGCTTAGAGTATGCCATGGCGATGATGTATGACGGCATCATTCTGGACATTATGCTTCCCGGCATCGACGGGCTGGAAATTCTGCGCCACCTACGCGAAGCGCACAATGAGAGCGCCGTGCTGCTGCTGACCGCCATGGACGCCGTAGCCGACCGCATAAAAGGGCTCAACATGGGCGCGGACGATTACCTGGCGAAACCCTTTGCCCTGGACGAACTGTTGGCGCGGGTTCGCGCGCTATTGCGCAAGCGATCGGCGGAGCGCTCGCCATGGTTGACCGTTGCCGACCTGCAAATGGACACATCCGCCCACACTGTGACACGCGCGGGGCGTCGTATTGACCTAACCGCCAAGGAATATGCAATGCTGGAATATTTTCTGCGCAACGCCGGGCAGGTGCTGACGCGCGACCAGATTACCGACCATGTTTGGAATTTCGAGTGCAGCTTCGCATCCAATCTGGTGGATGTTTACGTGCGCTACCTGCGTGGAAAAATCGACAAGAACGAGAAGGTTAAACTCCTGCAAACAGTACGCGGTGCGGGGTATGTTCTGCGGGCGGAGGAATGACGATGTTCAATCGATTACCGCTACGTAATAAAATGACGTTTTGGTATACGCTGCTTACGTTTTTAACCGTGGTGGCGTTTTCCTGCGCGCTGTATTTGATGACAAGTTATGTGCTCAATGAGATGCTGGAGCGGGACGTAAGCCTTTCCATGCAGCAGATCATTGCGCAGATTGAAGATGAAAACGGCCTGCTCACCTTTGAAAACGAGGTGCCCATTTCCAAAAACACCATGTATTTCATTACCGAGGCAAACGGCAGCGAGTTGGCTTCTTACGGAGGTGATATCACTTTGTTGGATAGCATCCCCGTTGAGCCGGATGTGTACCGCACCGTGCAAAGCAGCGCGGAACGCTGGTTGCTGCTGGATTCCGGCGTCATTACGGTGGATCGCTTCCAGATCCGCATACGTGTGGCCAACTCCCTGTCTTCAAACGATCGAGTCCTTTCAACCATGCTGCTGGTTTTCCTCATCAGCATTCCTTTAATCGTGCTTCTTTCGATGTTGGGCGGTCAGCTTATCGCCCGGCGCTCGCTGGCGCCGATTGGGCAGATTATCCACAGCGCCGATAGGATCGCGCGGGGCGATATGACTGCGCGCATCCCCGCCGCGCCGTCCAGAGATGAGCTCGGCGAGTTGACCGATACGCTCAACCGCATGCTGCAAAGCGTAGAGGCAACCTTTATGCGGGAGAAGCGGTTCACTTCCGATGCATCCCACGAACTGCGTACACCCGTGGCCGTGTTGCGCGCATACACGGAAAGCCTGCGCGCGGAAGTGGGAACAACCATGGAGCAGAAGGCGGAATTGAACATAATGCTGGCGGAATGTGTACGGATGCAAAAAATCATATCGCAATTGCTGACGATTACACGCGGGCAGGAGGGTCAATACCCTCTTTGTATGGAAGCGGTTGATCTGCATGCGGTTGCCGAGGGTGTGGCGGGAACCCTGGCAGAGAGGCTTTGTCAGAAAGGCACTTCGCTTGCCGTAACCGTTCCGGAAAACCTGTTGCTGTACGCTGACCAGAGCCTGATGACCGAAATGCTGCTCAACCTTGCCGAAAACGCCCTTCAGTATGGAAAACCGGGTGGGCATATCGACTTGCGGGCAAGCAGGGAGAGCGAGCATATCGTTATCCAGGTTCAGGACGACGGCGTCGGCATTCCCCAAGACGCCCTTCCGCATATCTTTGAGCGCTTCTACCGCGTAGACAGTGCCAGGGATCGCAGCGGTACGGGCCTTGGCCTGTCCATTGTGGATTGGATTGTAAAAGCGCATCACGGCACACTGTCGGTGGAAAGCAAGCTTGGAGAGGGTACCGTGTTTACCGTAACCCTGCCGCAAAGCGGTAATGGTGATTGAAGACACGGCTGTGAAAGCGGATGGTGTATCCACCGAGGTTGTCTTTCGTGCCTCCGTGTGGCCTTGGGGGTGGGTGTCCCCTGAAAAGTGATCCAGTGATTGGGAACACCAGGGTAATCCATTTCTCTCTTTACTTCTGGACAACCTTTTTATAGGGCAGGTCAAGTGTGCCAAACAAACGACGCAGCGGCATTAGCCGTTGCGTCGTTGAAAACCACCTTGAAAATATGCTTCCCAGCGTTAGTTCTCTGCCGTCTGATTGTCCTGTGGCAGGATCGCGCCGGTCACAGCATCCACCTTGACTTCGCTCTGCTGACCGTTTGCGTCAATGAACGTTGCGCTATAGACGGGCGCCCCGTTTTCATCCTCCAGCTGAATGCCGGTGAGCGTAGCGCCCGCATTGGTGTTCAGTACGATTTCCTCCGCTTGCGTAAGCGTTACGACGGCTTTTGCCAGCAACGCCGCATCAGCGGTGTCGTCGGCTGTTTCACCGTTCTGCTCATCGGCGGCTTCGTTCTCGCCTTGGTCTTGCCCATTATCGCTGCCAACGTATTCCACGTTGCTTTCATCACCATTTTGTTCGTCGGCAGTTTCGTTGCCGTTCTCCGTAGCATTTTCCCCGGCAGCGTTATTGGTGATCGTCTGGCCGGAGGATGCGTCGAGCGTGACCTCGATCTTCGTGCCATCGGTTTGGCTGATGAGCTCCGCCAGATAAACAAGCGCCCCATTTTCGTCTTCCAGCGAAAGGGACATCAGCGTATACCCCGGTGCGGCGGCTTTGGCAAGGGTCACTGCCTGATCAAACGGAATGCCGGGAATGGCGAAGGATGCTACGGTCGCAGGCGTCGTGCTAGTCTCCGCCATGGCAGGCAAGCCGGCAAGCAGTAAAATCAGGCCCAGCGAAAGAGTAACGATTAGTGTACGTTTCATAAAGTTTGTTTCCTTTCCTGAATGGTGTTTTCCATCCATCCATACAAAGCATAATGCATAAATCTAACACACAGCTAAATCAAATCTAAACTTTTCCTAAACTCTTCCAATTAGATTGTGGCTGCAAACGGAAGCGCGTATAATAAGCCCGTGGCAAGGAGGGATTCCCATGCAGTTACGCTTCAAATTGATGTTATCCAATATACTCATGGCTGCGTTGCCCCTGCTGGCCATTGTGCTGTTGGCTGCGGCAGGTATGAAAGTCATGGGCTACAACTATATTGCCACGCTGGTAACGCTGTCCGAAAACGAAAGTGATCTGACCTCCGCGCAGAATGTGATTTCTGCAGCCAAACAGGAAGCGCTGCCTCAGGAAGAAGGCGGGGAAGCGGATGAATCCGCACTGATGCGTATGGCGGATCATCTGTCCGGTTTGGGCTTTTTGGTGGAAGTACGCACGGAAGAACGGGTTTTACTTTCGACGATGACGCCAGCAGGAGAAAGTATTATTCAGCAGGCGGTGGGCAACGGGCTTGCGGATATTGATAATCTGACGCTGGAAAGTGAAAAGGCAGTCATTATTAAGAATACGTTTGACGACAATGATATGGAATATATTTTTCTAGCCGTACAGGCGGAAACCAATGAGCAGGGCAGTCAGGACGAAGAAGTGGAGCATACGGATCTGTGGGAATACATTCCGCTGGCGGTTCTCACCGTATTAATCGTGTTGATTGTAACCAACATAGCGCTAACCGTATGGATTTCTGCCTCTGTGCTCCGCCCGCTTAAAGCGTTGCGGAAAGGTACCAAAGAGATACGCGACGGCAATCTGGATGATTCGCTCCCCTATCAGCGGAGGGACGAATTCGGGCAGGTATGCGCTGATTTTGATGAAATGCGTAAGCATCTAAAACAATCTGTGCTCACGCAGCTGCAATACGAACAATACCGCAAGGAGCTAATCGCAGGCATATCCCACGATTTGCGTACGCCGCTCACCTCCATTAAGGGTTATGTGCAGGGGTTAAAGGATAACATCGCGGATACGCCCGAAAAAAGAGCAAGGTACTTTAGCGCGATTGAAACCCGTACAGCCGATTTGGAGGCATTGGTGGACAGCCTTGCATCCTTTTCACAAATGGAAATGGGGCACTATCCGTTTCACTTTACAAAAATAGACCTTGCGAAATGGCTGGCCGATTATCTTGCGGAAATCCACATGGAAGCGGAGAAGCGGAACCAACGGATCACGCTAGCCTGTGATACTGACCAGGCCTATGCCATGCTGGATGTGCAGGAGATGGGGCGGGTAATGACCAACCTGCTCTGCAACAGCGCAAAGCACGCCGGAAAACCGCAGAGCAACGTGGAGATTACGCTGACTCAACTGCCCGACAGAGCCCTGCGCATGATCGTGAAGGATGATGGCCCCGGTGTGACACCGGTGGAGTTGGCACAGATTTTTGAAAGTTTCTACCGCGGCGACGCGGCCCGAACGCAGCCCGGCAAAGGCAGCGGGCTTGGATTATCCATCGCACGGCAGATTATCCTCGCCCATGGAGGCAGTATCAGGGCGGAATCCGACGGAGGGCTTAGCATCATCATCGACCTGCCCGCCCTCAGGGAGGAAGCATGAAACAAATTCTGATTATAGAGGATGACCGGCTGATTGCGGAGCTGGAGCGGGATTATCTTGAGGTTGATGGCTTTGAAATTCAAATTGCCGCCAATGGCCTGGAAGGGCTCGAAACCGCTAAGGGAACAGCTTTTGATCTTGTGCTTTTGGATGTGATGCTGCCCGGCATGAACGGCTTTGAAGTGCTTCGGGCGCTGCGCGCGGTGAGCAATGTGCCGGTGCTTTTTGTGACTGCCCGCAAAGAGGAAGTAGATAAAATCCGCGGCCTTGGGCTTGGGGCCGACGACTACATCGTTAAACCTTTTAGCCCTCCCGAACTCGTGGCACGGGTGAAAGCGCATATTGCCATCCACGAGCGGCTATCCAACCATGAAAGCGGAACGGTGGATGAATGCATGCAGTTTGGAGAACTCAAAATTCTGCTTGGCTCCCATCAGGTATATGCGGGGGGTAAGCCGGTCGTGCTTACAAACAAGGAATTTGAACTGCTGCGCTATATGGCCGTCAACCCGGGTATCGTACTCTCCAAAGAGCTGCTCTTTGACCGGGTTTGGGGAATGGACGCCATGGGCGATACCGCAACCATCACCGTACACATCAGCCGTCTGCGCGAGAAAATTGAAAAAGATCCTGCCAACCCCTGCTATATTGAAACGGTA
>JAJFVI010000028.1 GCA_021371895.1 Eubacteriales bacterium
CGCCTGCCGGGCATATAACCTTCCAGATTGACAAACTTCTGCGCCGTGCCCGCCGAAAACACACCCGCGCACCGTGTGCCGGGGATCGCAAGCGCGCCGCGGGGACGCTCCCGGCAGCCCATCGCCAAAACCACCGCGCCCGCCTCATAAACCTGCACACCCTGCTCCCGGCTGATGGCGGTCACCTGCCGCTGCGGGGTCACTTCCAGCACCGTGGTGCCCAGCTGCACTTCAATCCTCAGTTCCTGTACGCGCTCGATGTCCCGCTGCGCGTATTCGGGGCCGGTGAGTTCCTCCTTGAAGCGGTGCAGCCCGAAACCGTTATGAATGCATTGCTTCAGGATGCCGCCCATCTCCGGCTCGCGTTCCAGCACCAGCAGGTTTTCCGTTCCCGCTTCCCGCGCCGCGATGGCCGCCGCCAACCCGGCGGGGCCTGCGCCGATCACCAGCACATCCACCTTCCGCGCATTCACTCCGTCGCCCATGTCAGGCATCCCCCTTCCGCGCGAAATCAGCCAGCGTACCCATGAGTACATAGCCCTCTCCGCCGTCTTTGGTAATCGCGGTCGGAAGCACGCCCAACTCCTCGGCGAGGATCTCCAATACCCGCGGGCTGCAAAAGCCACCCTGGCACCGCCCCATACCCGCGCGCGTGCGGCGCTTGACCGCGTCGATGGTACGGGCGCCGACCGGCCTGCGGATGGCGGCTCGCACCTCCGCCTCGGTAACCTTCTCGCATCGGCAAACCACGTTGCCGTAGGCGGGGTCGCGCTCGTAGGCGGCTTGTCGCTCGTCGGCAGTCATGGCGAAAAACGGCTTGGGTCGCACGGGCGCAGGCTTCCACTCCGCCTTGCGGGTCAGCCTGTTTTCCCCTGTTATCTGCCCGCAAAGTGCCTTGGCAATGGCCGGTGCCGCGGATAAGCCCGGGCTTTCGATACCGATCGCCTCGTATGCGCCGCTGGCCCCCTGCGTTGCGCCCACAACAAAGTCGTCGCCCAGTTCGTGCGCGCGGACACCGGCAAAGGTGGTAATCACGCCGCGAAGGTTTTCGTTTGGCCAGGTGAGCAGCGCTTTTTCACGGACAATCTGCAGGGCTTCGGCCGTCGTAGCGACGTCCGTTGGGTCCGTTTCATCCATTGCGGAAGGGCCAAGCAGCATCGTATCGTGCCCGGTCGGGGTTACCAGCACACCCTTGCCCATGGCGGTCGGGGTTTGAAACATCGTATGGCGGAACGGAGGCTGCACATCATGATCCAGCAGGTAATATTCGCCCTTGCGGGGTACGATGGTCAGCTTCGTTTCGGAAAGTTGGTCGTGCAGCCGTGCGGACGCGACGCCCGCACAATTGACGACGATCTTCGCGTTGTAATCCCCTTGGTTGGTTACGACGCGGAAGCCTGCTTCCTCTTTGAGGATTTCCAGCGCCTCGGTATGCAGCACAAACGCAACGCCGTTAACTGCCGCGTGGTCCGCCAGCGCGCAGGTCAGCTCGTAGGGGCTTGCCAAAGCACTGGTAGGTGCGTATAACGCGCAATGCACGTCCGGGTTCACGTTGGGTTCCAGCGCCAGCACCTGTTCCCGGTTAATCACAGCCAGTTTCTGTACACCGTTTTCAATGCCCTGCCGACAAAGCGCCTCTACCTTCCGTTGCTGTTCCTCGTCAAAGGCGAGCACTAAAGCGCCGTTTCGCACATAGGGCACGCCCAGCTCGCGACAATACGCCTCGTGCAGCAAAGCGCCTTCCACGTTATAACGAGCCTTTGCGGAACCTGGTTTTGTGTCAAACCCTGCGTGTACGATGCCGCTGTTGGCCTTGCTTGCGCCCGTGGCCACATCCGGCCCGCTCTCCAGCAAGGTGATGGAAGCGGTATATGCGCTCAATTCTCGCGCAACGGCACAACCGATCACTCCACCGCCGATAATGAGTATTTCCGTGTTCAACCCGATCCCTCCACATTTCACGCCTGCCGCCGTTCAGCGTCCATCCCGTCGGCAAAGCGATTCCACAATATTGTATGCCATGTATAACCCCGCCACCGCCGGCACATACGGCAGCGAACCCGGAACCTGCCTGCGGCTTTGCGCCTCTTCTTCCGTACGGGCGCATTCGTGCGCAGGCTCGGATGAGTAAACGCAGCGCAGACTATCGATACCGCGCTTGCGCAGCTCGCGCCGCATCACGCGGCAAAGCGGATCGTTCCGGGTGGAAAACACATCCCCGATCCGAATCTGCGTCGGATCAAAGCGGTTGCCCATGCCCATGCAGGCGATCAGCGGCACGCCGCGCAGGTGGCAGGTTTGCGCAATGTCCAGCTTTGCCGCGACCGTATCCACCGCATCGGCGACGAAATCGACGTCCGGCGGTATCGGCACAGGCGTACTGGGCAGGTGGAACGCTTCCACCGCTTCAATCCGCGCATCAGGAGCGATGTCCGAAAGCCTTGCCTTTTCCGCCTGCGCTTTGCTTTGCCCCAGGGTGGAGTGCAACGCGCAAAGCTGGCGGTTGAGGTTGCTTTCCTGCACGGTGTCGGCATCCACAATCGTTATTGTGCCGATACCGGCGCGAACAAGCGCTTCGGCGGCGTAACTGCCCACGCCCCCCAGCCCGAAAAGCATAACGTGCGCCACGCGCAGCCGTTCCATCTGTTCCGGGGTCAGCATCAGCGCGGTTCTCGCCATGCGCCGCTGCAACGCGTCTGGTTCCTTTTGCATGGAGCCTTTCCTTTCCAGGCGGTTCAAACCGCCGTTTCCACCATGATGGGCGTCACGCCGAGCGCCGGGAGCACTCGATCCCAAAATTCATCCTGCGTAAAGACAAGCGTAGCGGTGTTATCGCAGGGGTGAAACGCGATCTGGGGCGTCCGGCGAACGGCGGCCTCGTAACAGAGGGTCACGCGCCGCTCGGTGTCGAAAACTAATCCCAGAGGGCTCACCGAGCCCGGCTTCAGCCGCAGCAGTGACATAAGCGACGCCTCCGGCGCGAAGCTCAGACGCGATACGCCCAGCGCCTTGCTGACCACCGCCGTACGAAAGGGAGTCTTTGGCCTTAGCAGCAACAGATAAAAATCGGTCTGCTGTCGGTTGCACAGAAACACGTTTTTGCAGATCGTCACCTGATCGGTGATAAAGGGCATCGCCAGACAATCCTCAATCGTGTCCGCCTGTGCGTGCTCATACAGGCGACAGGGCAGCCGGTTCTGCTCCAGCCAGGCAAGGATGACGGCGCGGGTTTCTCCTTTGGTCTGCATAGGTTCCCTCCAACGGCATAACGGGCGCGGTTTGGCCCGCAGGTCTTATCATAACGCAAACCAGCCTGTTTGTATATTGCTTGGGCCGTTCATTTTCGCGTTTCAGGGGTTCCGAACCGTCGTTGCGAAGGGTGGCCGCTCCATGGTATAATTAAGGAACAGGAAAGAAGGGGTGACAATGAAACGCAGGATCGGCATCCTCACCAGCGGGGGCGATTGCCCCGGTCTGAACGCCGCGATTCGCGGCGTAGCGCGCGCGTCGTACGAGCTTTTCGACGCGGAAATCATCGGTATCCGCAACGGGTATGGTGGGTTGATCCATAACGAGTGTCAGGAGATGACACGAAAGCAGTTTTCCGGCATCCTTACGCTGGGCGGCACCATCCTGGGCTCGAGCAGGCAGCCGTTTCGGGATATGCAGGTGATCGTCGAGAATACCGGCATTGACAAGGTCGCCGCCATGAAGCAGACATACCGCGACCTCAAGCTGGATTGCCTGGTCACGCTGGGCGGCAACGGTACGCACAAAACCGCGAATCTGCTTTCGCAGGAGGGCCTTAACGTGATCGGCCTGCCCAAGACGATCGATAATGATCTGTTCGGCACCGATTTTACCTTCGGCTTCCATACCGCCATGGAAATCGCTACTGAGGTGATCGACCGCATTCATACCACGGCCACCAGCCATGGCCGCTGCATGGTGATCGAGATTATGGGCAACAAAACCGGCTGGCTCACGCTCTATTCCGGCATCGCGGGCGGCGCTGATGTGATCCTGATCCCGGAAATCCCCTACGATATCCACAAGGTCGCCGAAACCGTGGAAGTACGCGCCAAGGGCAAGAAACCTTTCTCCATCATCGCGGTGGCAGAGGGCGCCATAACCGTGGATGAGGCGAAAATGAAGAAGAAGGAGCGCGAAGCCTACCGCGCGTCGCTCCCCTTCGATTGCGTCAGCAAGCGCATTTCCGCCCAGCTTGCAGAAATGGTCGGCGTGGAAGCGCGCAGCGTGGTACCCGGCCATATCCAGCGTGGAGGCAGCCCCTGCGCCTACGACCGTGTGCTGGCTACGCAGTTCGGCGTGCATGCCGCCGAGCTGATCCGCGACGAGATTTACGGCGTCACTGTGGCGCTTAGCGGCAACCACATCATCCATAATAAGCTGGGTGACATCGCCGGCGTCCCAAAGTCCGTACCCAGGGACGACATCATGATTTCCACCGCCCGCAACATCGGCATTAGCATGGGTGATTAAGCAAACTGCATGGAATCGCTTCCGGCCGCTCCGCGTCACGCGGGAGCGGCCGCTTTTCATATGCGGGGCAACCGGCGAACGCATTGGGGCTGTGTTGTGGCGGCCATTCCCATACCGTTGCCGTTATGGGGTTTTTGCATTCCGGATTCTGCGCGAAAACGGATCTCCCAGCGATGTTCTCCCACTTTTGCCCAGATAAGGGTGGAAGCTTTTCGCTTTGTGGTGGCACTGCACGAACGAACAGCGCTTTCCCCCACAGACCGTTGCGCTGTCGGCAGTGCGCGGGTGTTATTTATGAAATAGTGGAGCCGAATTCCATATCAACGATGTTCTCCTGCTCGTTTGTGGCGTATGCCGGATGTGATTCGGCTATTCGTACCACCTTTCGCCCATTTATAAGCCCCGCAGTGGCGTCAAGGGGCGTGCGGTGGAAAAACGGGCGAGAACAGACCCCGGGATGGAAGAACACGCTTCCGCCCCGGGACTTTGTACGGTGCTCTTTTACGCGAAGGGATTCTCACGAGGGTATAGGACGCCGGCGGGATGGTTGTAATCAATGTCCGTCACGCCCAACAACTTCAGCGCCTCGAAGAGCACCTTACCCGTCCTGCCGAAGGCCACCGCGCCGTGGTGCGGGTAGCGTTTTTCCACCAGCACGTGGCGGTAGAAGCGAGCCATTTCGGGAATCGCGAATACGCCGATGCCGCCGAAGGAACCCGTGGGCACAGGCAGCACCTCGCCCTGCGCGATGTAGCTGTGCAGCGTCGCATCCGCAGCACCCTGCAGACGGAAGAAGGTGATATTGCCAGGCTTGATGTCGCCTTCCAGCGTGCCGCGGGTGATGTTGGGCTCAATATCCGGTTCCAGCGAGCGCTTCATGATGAGCTGGTATTTCATCTCGCCCTTGGAGAGGTGGCACATGGGGGTGTTTCCACAATGGAACGCCATAAACGTGTCGTTGAGCTGATAGGCGTATTTGCCCTTGATGGCTGCGCTGTACAGATCGGCGGGCACGGTGTTGTTGATGTCCAGAATGGTAGGCGCTTCCTGCGTGGCGCAGGCGATCATGTATTCGCTCAGGCCACCGTAAATATCCACCTCGCAGCTGATGGGCATCAGGCGGCTTGCGAAACGGCTGTTGACATAGCAGGGCACGAAGCCGAACTCGGTCTGGAACGCCGGCCAGCACTTGTTGGCCATAAAGGTGTATTTCGCCGCGCCCAGATTCTTTTCCACCCAATCCGTAAGCGTCGCCTCATACTGCGCCAGGCGCGGCAGGATGCCGGGCATCTTGTTGCCCTCGCCCAGTTCTTTTTCCATATCCTTGATGATCTCTGGAATGCGCTTGTCCTCCGCGTGCGCTTTAAAGGCCGCGAATAAATCCAGCTCGCTGTTTTCCTGCACGCCTACGACACCCAGATCGTACAGTGGTTTGATGGGCGCGTTACAGGCCAGAAAATCGAACGGGCGAGGCCCGAAGGTGATGACCTTAAGGTCTTTCACCCCCAGCAGGACGCGCGAAATGGCGCAGAAATCATAGAGCATATCGGCGATTTCCTCCGCCGTGCCGTACAGGCCG
>JAJFVI010000039.1 GCA_021371895.1 Eubacteriales bacterium
CGTCAATGCGCGCGGCTTCCAGCATCTCGTCCGGAATCCCCATGCAGCTCTGGCGCATCATAAAGATGCCGAACGAGGTAAACAGGGCGGGTGCCAGCAGCGCCTGATAGGTGTTCAGCCATCCCAATGACTGCATAATGCCGTAACGGGGGATGATGGTTACCACGCCCGGCACCATCATGGTAGCGAGAATCGCCCCAAACAGCAGCTCCCGCCCGCGAAAGCGGTATTTGCACAACACGAACCCCGACAGGGCGCTGGTGTACACAGTGATTACCGTAAGGGAAACCGCGTACAGCAGGCTGTTGCCGAAATAACGCAGAAAATTCATCTTACCAAGAGCATCGATATAGTTGGTAACCGTCGGGTTGCGCGGCAGGAACGATTGGCTCAGGGCGCTGATCTCCTGATTGGTTTTCAGCGACGAGGCGAGCATCCACACAAACGGCAGGATGGTCGCGATGCTGCACAACGACAGCGTCACGTTTAACGTCAGAGACAGCATGCTTCTTTTCCGCATCTATTTCCCTCCCAGCGCGTCGTCGCGGTTTGCGGTTTTAAAGGAAATCGCCGTGAGCAGCGCAATGAAGAGGAACAGAATGAAAGAAATCGCGGAGGCATATCCAAAGTTGTATTTCACAAACGCCTGATCAAAAATGATGTAGGAAGCGAGAACCGTTTTGGTGCCCGGCCCGCCCTGGGTGAGCACCATCACCGGAATATAGGTTTGGAAATAAGAGATGAGCGATGTGATGACGATAAAGATCACCGTGGGTTTGAGAAGCGGGAGCGTAATGGAACGGAAGCGCTGCCACGCGCTCGCGCCGTCAATTTCCGCCGCCTCAAAGCAGTCCGCAGGCAGGGAGTACATTCCCCCCAGCAGGATGACCACCGCATACCCGAAATCTTTCCAGATCGTCAAAAACAGGATCGCGGACATGGCATAGCGCGCGTCGAACAGCCAGTTGATTTTCGTTCCCAGCAATTGGTTGAGCAGCCCGAACTGCGGCTGGTACATGAATTTCCACACAAACGCCACCGCGACCATCGGCGTGATGGTAGGCAGGTAATACAGCGTGCGAAAGAGGGGTTTCCAGCGGGTCAGCCCGGAAAAGAGCGCGCTGGCCAGCAGCAGGCCGATCAGCACCCGCGCGGCCACCGCTACCAGCGAGAACCACAGGGTATTGCTCATGGAGCGCCAAAACAGATCGCTGGTCAGCACCATACGCCAGTTGGCGAGGCCGTTAGGGATATACTGCCCTTTCAGCGGGTTCCATTGGTGGAAACTGCCCAGAAAAGCCATGATGATCGGTGCGAAAAAAAACGCGGTAAAAAACAGGATTAACGCGACGACAACGGTATTTCGCAGAACGGTTTCACTGCGGCTGCGCAAAGGATGCGCCTTTCGAACCAGCGTGCTCATGCGTTTCTCCTTTGATCAGATATGCAGGCAGGTCACACAAGGCAACCCGCCTGCCAATTTCACTTCTGTAAAGTGGATAAGGCTCTTTGGGGAGGTGCGGGAACTGTTGGCGGTAACCGCAAACCCCCGCCCGACTGCGTCGGGCGATACGGATGGTGTCGAAAGGTAGCGACCCTCCGACACCACCTTGGCTTGGGTCTTACAACCCGCCTGTCCGTATCGCTTTGTAATGGTTTGCGGCGTTCCGGCCGGATTTCTCTTTCGGTTCCCGGCGCGGTGTGTTCAGCGTACGGCTTGCTATGGGGGTAATTCGCCACGGCCGCGCCCTTTCCCTTCGGAAACGGCTTGCCCGTGCGGCGCACGGGCAAGCCTAGGGGAGGATTAATCGTTACTTCGCCTCAGAGGCGTGCGCGTATTGCGGCTCCACGGAAACGAAGTTGCTGCCCGCCAGTTCCTGATTGCAGGTATCCTCGGCAGTCTGCAGGGAGGCGGTGACATCCGCGCCGTTATAGAAGATGTCTTCCAGAGCGATCTTCATGTTGTCTTCCACAGCGCTGGGCATGGTGCCGGGCCAGATGTAGCGGTCGATGTGCTCCGCCAGCACCGCGATGCTCGGAACCGCTAAGATGTCCGCGTCGCTCGCCAGAGATTTCTTGGCCGGGAACACGGAGTTGGCCAGACAGAAATCCTTGATGAGGCTATCGTTCGCCAGGAAGAACCGTACGATGTCCTGCGCCACGGCCTGTTGATCGGCGGGCGCGTTCTTGTTGACGCCGAAGGTGGATTCGCCGTTATAGCGGTGATAGGCATAGGGAACTTCGCCGGTCGGGGTGGGAATCTCGAAGTTGCCAAAGTCGATATCGGGATAGTTGCCCTTAATGACACCGGTCATGAAGCCCCAACCCAGATACATGGCGACCATGCCCTGCCCGAAGTTATCGCCGGAGTTGTTGCCGAAATTGTAATCGCCGCTCTTATCCACTTCGTAGATGTCCTTCATGCGCTGGATTACGGCCCTGACAGCATCGTTGTTGAAGGTCACCTTGTTATCGGCGGTAAACAGGTTTTGCCCGTACTGGTACTGCTCGCCCAGCACGTCGCCCTGCGCGCCGCCGTTGAAGCTGAACCCGGCCTGCACCAGATTGCCGGCTGCGTCCCGAATGGTCAGCTTTTTGGCGACTTCGCGGAACTGATCCCACGTGGCGGGGATGTCCGCGTCCGTCAGGCCGGCGGCCGCCCACATGGCCTTGTTGTAATACACGGTGGAGGTCATCAGGCCGTAATCGGTGTAGTACACGTTGCCGTCCATCTCGTGCGCGGTCACGCCCACGAAATCTTCTTCCAGCTGCTTTACGTCCACAGCGTAGGGCGCCATGTAGCTGATCAGGATATCGTTCTTGCTGTTGTGGACGTTGAAGATCGCGGGCCCGTCGCTGCCCTGCAGCGCGAGGGGGAGCTTGGTCCAATAATCGTCCCAGGGGTTTTCCACCAGCGTGACGGTCACGTTGGGGTGGATGGCCGTATACTGGTTGACTACTTCCGCAAACAGGTTCGCGGCGCCCGTCCAGTACCACAGCTCTACAGTGATGGGATCTCCGTTGTTCACCGGCTGCGCCGTATCGTACTGCACGGCTCCACCCAGAACCGTCGTCTCGGCGGAAGCGCCTGCAACCATCAGCGTGGCGCATAACGCCAGGCTGAGCACCAGGGAAACGATGCGCACAAATTGCTTTCTCATGGGATTCATCCTTTCCATTCTGTCGGTTTATACGCTATATAAGGTATAGCGCTATACTTATCACAGTATACTTTCGATTTTCATTTTGTCAATGTGTTTTCGAAATTAAACCTATATAAACCTTCATTTCCTGCCTCTTATGGTTTTCTATTCCGATTATCATACATGTATTTCGTTTTAATAAACCTTAATCTTTAGGTTGATTTATCGACATCTTTAGACTATAATAGGTTTATCTAAAGCGATAAGGGGGCCGGGCGCGTGGTCACACTCAAGGATATCGCCAGAGAAGCGAACGTCAGCGTGATGACGGTTTCCAACGTGGTCAACGGAAAGCTTGGCAAGGTTTCCGCGCAGAAGGCGGAAATGATCCGCTCCATATTAAAGAAGCATAAATATGTGCAAAACGAAACCGCCCGCAGCCTGGCCAAGGCCAATTCCAACATCGTGGCGATTATGTTAAGGAACATCCACGACGAAAACCCGCTGAGCAGCGCGCACAACGCGACGCTCCTGGGCGCGATGATCCATAGGCTCCAGCTGCTGGGTTACTATGCCATGATCAGTCTGGTGGAAACACAGGAGGATATTTCCCGCAACCTCCGCTCCTGGAACGCCCAGGGCGCGCTTTTCCTGGGGATGTTCGACCGCGAGATTGAGCAGATTTACGCCCTGAGCAATATCCCCCTGGTTTTTATCGACAGTTACAGCAATGTGCGTCAACTTTCCAGCGTCGGCATAGACGATTATAAGGGCGGCTGCCTGGCCGCGCAGTATCTGCTTGCCAAAGGGCATCGCTCCATCGCGTTCATCAGCCCGCCCGATTATGAAAACGGCGTCATCCAGCACCGCCTGCGCGGCTTCAGCGATACGCTGGAACAGTGCGGCCTGCATTTGCCGCCGGAACATCGGCTGATACTGGAATCGGATGTGGATCAGCGCTCCGTGCGGCAAACGGTCGAAGCGCTGGCCAGCCTGCGGCGGGACGTGACCGCCGCGTTCGTCACCAGCGATCAAATCGCCGCGTCGCTCATCGGGGGGTTAAGCAACCTGAATATCCGAGTGCCGCAGGATCTGTCCATCGTTGGTTTTGACAATATGCTCATCAGCACGCAGATTTCCCCGCAGCTCACCACCGTGGAGCAAGACCTGAACCAGAAAGCGGCGCTTGCCGTGGATATATTACAGCATCGTCTGCAGAACCCCGGCGTTCCAGCCGAGTCCCGCGTGCTCGACGTCCGGATGGTGGAGCGGAGTACCGTGCGCACCATCGACCGTTGACCCGGTCAGGCAGGAACGTCCCGCGTCCGGCACATCCCCTAAAATAAAGCAATGGTATCGTAAAAGCCTGTCCGCGCCGGTTTGGCAGTACGGAACCTCCGCCTTATTCCAACCATGCCTCATTCGCACGCGAAAGGCCATACTCTCCCATTGATGAGCACGAATATAAAATTTCATCATAGCTGAAATTTTTTGAAAACCGGACTTGACACGCGAATAAAGATTGATTATACTCAATGATAGTTTTGGTAAATATATGGAAAGGGGGGCACACGAAATGAGTAACAACGTTTACGCAAGCGCAATCCGCACGTCTATTTTGCCGTTGAGCGGAATAGCCGTGTCTGTTCGTACGGCTGCGTTCGTCAATAAGGAAAAAGTGTGCCCGTCTGTCTGTTTTTACTGTGTATTACTCTAGATTACGCAGTAGCGCGCGATGAAAAACAGGCTTTCGGCACTGACCGGAAAGCCTGTTTTTTTATGATATTCTGGAGGTATGTATGGCAAAGCACAGGGAAAGAATTCTGGCATCGTTAATGAAAGGGAACATACTCAAGTACATCGGCGCGATCGGCGCGATGGTCGTAGGCGTCTTCATCGGGTTTGTCACCCCGCTGATGCTCGCAGGCACCATTGACGCGTTGGTCAATGCCGCCAATCACCAAATGGACGCAGCCCTCGACCTGCCCAATCCCGTGGGGGCGTGGTTCATGGCCAGGGGCGGCATCCTCTATTTGATGAACCATCTTTGGATCATCGCCGCGATTCTGATTGCGCTTTACGCCATCGGCAGCTTCTTTCAATACCTGCGGGGCCGCTGGACGGCGCAGGCAAGCGAGCGGTTCACCAAAACGCTTCGGGATCGGCTTTACAGCCATCTGCAGCGCCTGAGCTACGATTATCACGTCAAAGCCCAGACAGGCGACCTGATCCAGCGCTGCACCTCGGACGTGGATACCATTCGCGCTTTTCTGTCCTCCCAGCTGGTGGAAATTTTCCGCTCTGTAGCCATGGTGACGATCGCGACGGTCGTTCTGCTGAACATCAACGTCCGCATGACGCTGTTTTCCATGATTCTGGTACCGCCGCTGTTCCTGTTCGCCTTTTCGTTTTTCAAGCTGGTGCGCAAATACTTTCAGCTTTCGGATGAAGCCGAGGGCAAGTTAAGCGCGGTGCTGCAGGAAAACCTGACGGGTGTGCGCGTGGTGCGCGCGTTCGGACGCGCGAAGTTTGAGGATGAGAAGTACGACGTCTCCAACGAAGATTATTATCGTAAATCGATGAAATTGGTAAGGCTCCTTTCAATTTATTGGGGTGGCTCGGATAGCCTGTCGATGCTGCAAACGGGCATCACGGTCGTATACGGTGTGTTTCTGGTGGTCACTTCCCCTGGACAGTTGAGTATCGGCGAGATGGTTGTCTTCGTGAGCTACATCTCCATGCTGCTGTGGCCGATTCGGCAGCTGGGGCGTATTCTTTCGGATCTGGGCAAAGCGATGGTCTCATTCGGCCGCATCAGCGAAATCCTGAATACGGAGCCTGAAAAGGACGTCCCCGACGCCGGGGATTACCCCATTGACCGCGATATCGAATTCAACCATGTCGGTTTTGCCTACGATGAAAACCACGAAATTCTCAAGGATATCAACCTGACGGTCAGGCAGGGGCAGACCGTGGCGTTACTCGGCGCTACGGGCAGCGGTAAATCCACGCTCATGCACCTGCTGCAGCGCCTGTATGACGTAAGCCGCGGCGAAATCCTGATCGGCGGCGTGAACATCAACCAGATTCGCAAGGAATACCTTCGTTCCCGTGTGGGGCTGGTGCTGCAGGAACCCTTTCTGTACTCCCGCAGCGTACGCAATAACATCGGTATCGCCCGCAAGAATGTTACCGACGATATGGTTTACGCGGCCGCGCAGGTCGCCAACGCGCATGAGTTTATCGAGGGGTTTGAGAAGGGGTACGAAACCATGGTCGGCGAGCGCGGCGTAACGCTCTCGGGCGGCCAGAAACAGCGCGTCGCCATCGCCCGCACCTTGCTCAAGCAAAACGATATCCTGATCTTCGACGACTCCCTGTCGGCCGTGGATACGGAAACCGACCGTGCCATTCGCGAGGCGCTCCTGCAGGAGCACGCCGAAGGCACGCGCCACGCCACGACCTTCATCATCTCCCACCGCCTGACAACGCTGGCGGAGGCCGACGTGATTGCCGTGATACAGCACGGTGAGATCGTGCAGCTCGGCTCCCACGAGCAGCTGATCGCACAGGAAGGGTTATACAAGCGCATCTACCAGATCCAGTCCGCTCTGGAAGACGAAATGAAGGACGAAAACACCGCAAAGGAGGTCGTCGCCCATGCAGTATTATGAGGAGCATGATTATACTAAACGGTTTGATATTGGCATCTGGAAAAAGATATTGCGGATCGCCAAACCGTACCACAAGCACCTCGTCGCCATTATTGCCCTGATGTCCGTCACGGCGGTGTTTGACGTGACCTTTCCCCTGCTGAACCGACAGGCGATCGACCAGTTCGCCGCCACAGGCACACTGGCAGGGATCGGCGGTTTCATTGCCACGTATGTGCTGGCAATCGCCGGATTATCGGCATGCATCCTGGTCTTTATCAACCTCTGCGGGCAGGTGGAAGTCGGCCTTTGCCGGCTGATACGCAAACTCGGCTTCAGACACCTGCAGGTACTTCCCTTTTCCTTCTACGACAAAACCCCGGTCGGCTACCTGATTGCCCGCATGACCAGCGATACGCAGCGCCTTGGCGATACCGTGGCCTGGGGGCTGATGGATTTCATGTGGTCGGCCGCATACATCGTAATTGTGTCAATCACCATGCTGATTCTCAACTGGAAGCTGGCGCTGGTCGTCCTGGCCGTCGTGCCGATTATCGCGTTCATCGCGGGATACTTTCAAAAACGCATCCTGGCGAGTTACCGCGAGGTCCGCAAGATCAATTCCCAGATAACCGGCGCGTTCAACGAAGGGATTATGGGCGCCAAGACCACCAAGACCCTCGTGCGCGAGGAAGCCAACGCCGAGGAATTTACGGAACTGACCACCAGCATGCGCCGCTCCTCCATGCAGGCGGCCATTACATCGGCGACGTTTCTACCCATCGTAGTTTCGTTAGGCGGTTTCGCCACGGCGCTGGTGCTCTACCGCGGCGGCTATGAGGTGTTCGCGCTGGGAACGACGTCCATCGGCACGTTGACAGCCTTCATGTCCTACGCCACGCAGATCTTCGAGCCGATCAGCAACATCGCCCGCATGTTTGCGGAGATGCAGCAGGCACAGGCTGCCGCCGAGCGCGTGATGACGCTGCTGGAAACCGAGCCGGAAATCGCCGACACCCCCGAAGTGATTGAAACCTACGGCGACAGCTTTCATCCCAAGAAAGAGAACTGGCCTTCCATCAAGGGGGATATCACTTTCCAAAACGTTTCTTTCCAGTACACAAACGGCGAGAAGGTACTCAGCGATTTTAACCTGGACGTTAAGGCTGGGCAGAATATCGCCATCGTCGGGGAAACAGGCAGCGGCAAATCCACCATCGTTAACCTCATCTGCCGCTTTTACGAGCCTACGGAGGGCGAAATTCTCATCGATGGGGTGAACTCCAAGGAGCGTTCCCAGCTCTGGCTCCAGTCTAACCTTGGCTATGTGCTCCAAACGCCGCATCTCTTCTCCGGCACGGTGCGGGAAAACATCCGCTACGGCCGTCTGGACGCCACGGACGAAGAGGTGGAGGAGACGGCGCGGCTGGTGAACGCAGAAGAATTCATCCTCACCTTGGAGAAAGGGTATGACGCCGACGTCGGCGAAGGCGGCAACCGCCTTTCCACAGGGCAAAAGCAACTAATCTCCTTTGCGCGCGCGTTGATCGCCAACCCCGCTATCTTCATTCTGG